>CAMXAV010000222.1 GCA_947179285.1 uncultured Helicobacter sp. | reverse complement strand
CTATTAAGATAGCGCAGAAGCTGGAAATGCGGATTGTCTTTAATCTTCTTGTTGTCAACCTCCACATTGTAGGCTTTAGATTCTAGAATTACAGCGATATGCGCATTTTCAGATTTTCTTTGCTCCTTCGGAATGCTTTCATAGGCTTTTTTGGAATCTGTGTCCGCAAAGAGCAGAAAATCTGGCTTGTCTAGTTTGCCCTGAATCATCTTTTCGTCTTGCCTGACGAACTCCCAATCTAGAATTTTCAGCACCTTTGCGATAAAATCATCTTCAAATTGATGCTCGTTTTGTTGCGCAAAGGTATCCTTGCGATAAAGAGAGCGAATCGATTCCATGGCGGCTCGCGCTTCGTCTTTGTGCCCCTCAAAGTCATAGTATCGTGGAAACTCGACTTCTAGCATGTAAGTCGTGAATAGATTATTCTGCAAAAATGAAAAGTCTTTCATGTCTATCCTTTGCTATAAATTTCAAAAGAGCTTCTATATTGCTCTCTAATATTATTTAACAAAATTTGCGAATCTCCCCTCTTGACTTCCCAATACATAAAGCCATTGAGCCGCTCCGCACGCGCCTGTTTGAGCAAAGCGGCAAGGGCATGCATATCATAAATTTGCCCCTCAAACTCGAGTTTGCCCATGTTCGTCAGAGAAGCCCAAAATGGAGTGTTTTTCAGATAGAATGGTTCGCCAATATGCAAGAATCCCGCCATAATCATTTGATTCAAGCTAACCTTTAATGGCTTTTTGTCAAACTCTGCTTTTGCAATGGGGCTATTATCAAAACAAACAGAATCGAGCCGCCGCTTACCATATTGAATATAACGTAAATCTCGCTCCAACATGATATAATTTCTGCCCAATCTTTTTGCCACTGCCGCTGTGGTCATCGTGCCACCAAAAGGGTCGAGCACGATGTCGCCCATTTGAGAGCTAATCGCGATGATTCGATAAAGCAAACTCTCGGGCTTTTGCGTATTGTGCAGCTTTTTGCCGCTCGAATCTTTGAGCCTTTCATTGCCACTACAAACGGGGATTCTCCAAACGCTTCCTAGCTGTTTGCGCTCGCCATTTTCAAAATTGACAATCTCACAATTTAACTCTTTTGCCGTTTTGTAATTAAAAGTATATTTGGATTTTTTATCTTTCGTTGCCCAAATAAGCGTCTCATGTGCATTATTGAGTCGCGTGCCATGAAAATTAGGTGTAGGGTTGCTTTTGTGCCAAATCACATCATTAATAAACCAAAAACCGAGTTCCTGCATGATTGCGCCAAGACTATAAATACATTGCATTGCGCCAATCACCCACATGCTGCCGTTTGGTTTTAAAATTCTATGGCATTGTTCAAGCCACAATCGACTAAAATGCACATAGTCTGCATTGTCAGCAAAAACATTATCCCAAACATCATCGCAACCGCTAAAATCATTGCCTTCTGGTCGCTGCAACTTGCCTTCGGTACGCATAAAATAGGGCGGGTCGGCAAAGATGAGGTCAATGCTCGAATCGGGGATTGTTTGCAGCAGCTCGAGGCTATTGCCTTGCAAGATTTGATTGATTGGTAATGTATTCATCTCTCGCGTTTCCATGTTAATCCAAAAATTCCTCGAAGCTTTCATCTAAAAGGCAATTTTCTAAACTCCTTTGCGAGAACAAGAAACGTCCATCGCAGACAAAGCCAAGTTCTGCCCAATCGATGCCGTTGAGTCTTTCGCAAAGTGCATATAGCCCCTTAGAATCGACATGAAACGTGGGAAAAATGGCAAGAATCGAGCCATCATACGCCGTGCATGCGTGGATAAAAAAAGGTTTTTGGTTGCGCGTCTTTGCATTGACATAGATTCGCGGCTTGTCGCTATGGTAATAGTCTCTGCCCCATTGCCACCAATTGCTCGCGTCAAATTTTCTAATCTTTCTTTGCAATAATTGCTGCTTGAAACCTTGCAAATATGCGCAATTCTTCCCCTCATCTCCATAAATCATGCGCCGCGTCCTCCCGTTTTTTGCCGTCTCCGAACAAACAAATTCCATGTTACCAAATTCATCATGGGCAAAGATAGAATCCGCCCCGCTCACCGCGCCGACTTTGACAAAAAACAATGCGCTAAATGGAACGCAATAATGCTTTTTGGTAAAAAAAATCTGCCCATGCACGCAGCGAAATTCTTGTTTATCATTCGTGCTGCGTTCAAAGTTTCCTTTCTCAAATCGCCAAATCGCGCAATTAGGTTGCGCGCCCTCAAAAACTTTTTTATCGCCCAAATCAATAAAATCTGTGATAGTGCCTTGCGCAAAAAGCAATGTATTGAGCCTAACGCTCGATGTGCTCTTGAGAAAATCGCGCGGGGTGATGAAAATGAGCTCGCCTCTGTCGTTGAGATGTAGAATGCTTTTATAGATGAAAAATAGATAGAGGTTAGAGCGCAAGTCAAAAAGATGTTGATAACTATTTAAGAGATATTTAGTAGAATCGACAATATCTTGATAGCGCACATAGGGAG
>CAMXAV010000221.1 GCA_947179285.1 uncultured Helicobacter sp. | reverse complement strand
ATCTGCGAGCGCGGCGATGGCGCATCGCGGTCCAGACAACAGCGCCGTTTTCGCGCATGACGATTGCGTCTTGGCGCACAATCGCTTGCGTATCATCGACTTAAGCGATGACGCGAATCAGCCCTTCAGCTCGCCGTTTGCACCTCATCTTGTGCTTGTCTATAATGGCGAAATCTTCAACTATCGCGAGCTGCGTGCCGAGCTAGAGCGCGAGGGCGTGCCTTTTGGCACAAAAAGCGACACAGAGGTACTCTTTTGCGCCTTTGCGCATTGGGGCGAGCGCTGCTTGCAGCGGCTCAATGGCGACTTCGCGTTTGCCGTGCTTGACACAAGAAGCGGCGAACTCTTCCTCGCGCGCGACAGATTGGGCAACAAGCCCCTGTATTATGCCCTCGAGAATGGGCACTTGTTTTTTGCGAGCGAAATCAAAGCCTTTTTCGCGCTGCGCTCGCCGCGCTTTGATTCTCTGCAAGTCGCCTCGTGGCTCGCGTTTGGCGGCGGCGATTGCGGCAAGACGATTTATGCGGGTATCATGCCCTTTCCGCCCGCGTCTTTCGCGCGTTTTGCGCTTGGCGATTCCGCGCTTTGCCCTGTGCGCTATTGGCGCTTTGCGCCCGAGCCAACGTCCATGCGCCTCGATTCTGCGCTCGATGAGCTGCAAGAATTGTTGCTCGATTCCGTGCGTCTGCGCCTGCTTTCCGATGTGCCTGTGGCGCTTAGCGTCTCGGGTGGAATCGATAGCTCGCTGATTGCGCATTGCGTGCGGCTCTTAGACGCTCCTTGCAAGCTCTTTGGCGTGAGCTTCGTTGGGTTTGAGGGCAGCGATGAGAGCGCGCACATCGCCGAGCTCGCGCGCAATCTCGACCGCCCCATTATGCAGATAAGCCCAAATCTCGAGCATTTCGCACATGACTTTCCACGCCTCGTGCATGCGCAAGACGAGATTTTCCGCAGCTTCTCGATTTATGCGCAGTTTCTGTTGTTCAAGGCGCTTGCGCAGCATTGCGTGGTGGCGCTCGGTGGGCAAGGGGCTGACGAGCTCTTTGGGGGCTATTATCACCACATCGCACGATTCGTGTTTGCGCACAAAGAGGCGCTGCAAGCACGCGTACTGCTCTATGGCAAAGCCGCGCTTGATGAGTTCCGCTTTGGCGCGCAATGCGCGCTCGATACGCAAGCAAAAATGCGGCTCTTTGCTGACGATAACGCGTATGCGTTTGCGCGCCTAGAATCGCTTGGGCTGCCAATTCCGCCGCTCGATTATTTATTAGAGCGTTTTATCCCCGACTTCGAGCAATCGCTTTGGAACGATGTTTGCGCCTTCAGCCTGCCGCATTTGTTGCGCTACGAAGACCGCAATGCGATGTGGTTTGGTGTCGAGAATCGCTGCCCCTTTACGGATTATCGCCTTGTCGAGTTTGCGTTTCGGCTCGATTCTAGCCTCAAATGCGCGGAGGGGTATAGCAAATATCTTTTGCGCAAGCTGCTCGAGCGGCTTGGCAGCCCCAAGCTCGCGTGGCGTACCGACAAAATCGGCTTTGGCGCGCCCGAATCCGCATTGCTGCAAATTTTAGGTTATAATTACAATACAATTTTTGATGTACGGCTCTGCATTTTTGAAGCCCTGCAAAAACGAAACGAGGAAACCCATGCTATGGATTGATGTGGCAACGCCCAAATATGCTCTCTTTTTTGCCTATATGATTCCCGAGCTGCAAAAACGTGGGCATAGAGTGCTCGTTACCACGCGCTATGCCCCGCATTATACGGAGGCAAAGCAGATTCTCGACATTCACCATATCGAACACATCGTGCTAGGCGAGTATGGCGGCGCAACCTTGCTCGAGAAGTTCGAGGCGCGCATTTTTCGCCAAAAGGAAATCCTCGATTTGTTCCGCGCCAAAGGCACGCCAAAGGTGCTTATCAGCGGCGCGGTGGTCGATAGCGTGCATGTCGCGTATGGAATCGGGATTCCTGTTGTGAACATCTACGACACGCCTGCGGTAACAAAACCGGGCGATAGCAATTGCCCGCATGAGCTCACAGCCGTTTCGCGCCTCACTTTGCCGTTTTCGCGCCTGTTTTTCTACCCGTTCATCTTGCCGCGCGAGCTCATCTTGCGTTTCGCGCTCGATGAGTGCCAGGCAATCGCCTATCCGTTCATCGATGTCGCGCTGTGGATACGGCAGATTCGCAAGGATTCGCGCAATGACTTTCGCGCGCGTTATGGGCTCGACCTGAACAAGCCCACGATTCTCGTGCGCGAGGAGGAATACAAGGCGCATTATGTCAAGGAACAGATTCCAACGATTTACGAGGTGATTCCGCTTTTGCGCCAAAAGCTAGACGCCAATGTCGTCATCATGCCGCGCTACGAAAAGGAGCGGCTCAAGAAAGACTTTGGCTCTGTGGCTGTCGTGCTCGAAGAAAAGCTGCGCCCCGAGCAGTTTTACCCATTCATCGACATTTTCATCGGCGGCGGCGGCACGATGAACCTCGAGGC
>CAMXAV010000220.1 GCA_947179285.1 uncultured Helicobacter sp. | reverse complement strand
CTTCGTCTATGTTATGCCTTTGGCTCGAACATAGACGTTGCGCGCTGTGGCTGGGGAATCAAAATTAATGAGCAATGGCAGAATTGGAGGTGCGGTTTTAACCGCACTCATTATCATTTTATGTGTGCGACTAAAGTCGCACCTCCAAAAAACATAACAGAATCGCAAAAGATTCCAATGTCATTGCGAGCGAGCAGCGCGAGCGCGGCAATCAACGAGCGCAGAATCCCAATGCGTTCAAGACGTTTGATTGCCACGAGGCTAACGCCTCCCGCAATGACAGATAATGTTGCATTGTTTCGCATAAGCTCGCAACGACAACACAAACGACAGCAAGAGCCTTAAGATTCCAAACACCCCTACGCCCGCATATCAATAGGCTTGTTCGGCGAAACAATGGGCTTTGGCGCTGTTTTCAGGGCAGAATCAGATTGCGATTCCGCCTGCTTCTCGTGTTTGCCCTCGAGCCAGCCTCCCGAGAGATACGAGAGATTGTAAAGTTCCCTAACATTAAAACTTTTCCCTTCGGCATTGGTGAGCACAAAGCTAAGGAATCGCCCATCTCCATACGTCGCCTTTTGAATCGCCATAATGCCCCAGCTCTTGAGCGAAGCAACATTACCAGAATCATCAAAAATTGCCCCAACTTTCTCAAAATCTAAATCATTAAGCTCCTCTTGGCTCATCTCTGCCGCCCCGCTCATCTGCATTGCACGTTCGCCGTTTTCATCGACCACAAACTCGCCCGAATCCGAATACAAATCCTCTATCGCGATAGTCGTTTCGCGCCCCGAGCTAAAGCGCAATGTGATTTTGCCGCTGTCTTTGTCAAGTTTCATCGCCGTAACGGCTTCGATGTCGGTTAAAGAATTTAGAAACTCCTCGCCCCCACTTTCTAGCCCGTCTTTTACTTTTTGCATATTGGCTTCAGTATAGGCAAGCCCCGTAAAATCAGTGAATGCTTGGGCAAACTGCACAGAATCTGTTTCATGTTTCATTAGGGTAGCAAAAGCCGATTTGCGGTCAAAAATTCCCCCCGATTCTGACACTCCCATAAAAATAAAACTAAGGTCTAGGGGGCTATGAAATTGATTGTGCGCAAACAGACTATGATTTGAGCCAATACTGATTTTCTCAAGCCGCGATGTGCCATCAGCGCCAATCTTGCGATAGGCAAGCTGCAAGCTTTGACTATCAAAAATGCGCCGCGCCACATCATCGTTTTTGAAATCAATCCAACCATTTTTGTCGGCATGACTCTCGAAAAATGCAATCGTGTTTTTCGTGTCGTGCTTTTGGTAGCTAACTTCGGCACGGTAACTGCTGTTGCCATTTGCAGATAGCATTCTATTTTGTTCAGCAGTGCTCATCGATGAGCCATATTGCCCGAGTGTTTCTAGAATCTTATCCACATGATTTTTTCCTCGATTCAAGCCATATTTTTTGTCGTTATAGAGTCCTGTTAAATCGAATACACCCATGACATCGAGGAAATTTAGCTCAACTTCATCACCATTTGCATCGTATCCGCGCAAAACAAGCTTATCGGCGAGATAATCATTTTTGCTAATAAAGCCATCATTGTAACTATCGAGATAGCTCAATTCACTTAGATTCTCAACATCATAGTAGAATCCGTCCATTTTAAGCGAAACGCGCATTTCTCCATAGGGAGTATTAATGGTATTGCTTAATCCTTTTGCATTCCAAATTTCCTTGTCTTCATAATATGCAAAAGAGTTTGCATGGTCTTTATTTTCGCTCGCGCGCCAAGCTTCATAGGCTGCTTGGTCATCTCCCAAATAAAGTCTTTTGCCAGTCAGGCTCGCCATAGAACCCGCATACACACCCAATATTGTATCTCCACGTATCACATCTTGAAATGAACGATTCTTTGGCGCAGATGCAAGCAACTCTTTATAATTTGCAGGATTATTCGCGATACGTTCCCCCATTAATTTTGCTTCTTGTTCATTGAGTTTTTTGGGCATATATTTATCCCACATACTCGGTGTGTGGTTTGTGTTAATGGTACTCATGTTATTCTCCCAATTGTGGTACTGCAGGTAATCGGCGCAAATCAAAACCAAGTACACTTGGATTATCTTTATTGCTATGGTAAGTTCAAGCAATTTTTGTTCCGTGTTGTGGGGGATTCCAAATGTCATTGCGAGTGTTAGCGAAATAATCAAACGTCTTTGAATGCTCGGCACGGTTGATTGCCGCGCTCGCACGTTGCACTTGCTCGCAATGACGGATAGCTGGATTTTTTGTGATTCTAATCATTTGAGATGTTTCGGCTTCGCCTCAACATGACAATTGACAACCCACCCCCTACCCCCTCCGCAAGGGAGGGGGAATAAAACAGAATCCCCAGAAAAAAGCGCGCGCAAAGCGTGGCGAAGCCACAGCACAGCCGCGCTTTTGATTCCACAATCTCTTAATCTGCTATTGCTCATGATTCTAATAATCCCAGCCACAGCGCGCAACGTCTCCATACGTGCC
>CAMXAV010000219.1 GCA_947179285.1 uncultured Helicobacter sp. | reverse complement strand
CAAAACAAGCGGCGTTGACCTAAACATCTCCAACCTCCTTGTCAGCAACCCCAACGATGAAGGCATCATCATCACCGCTAGCAAAGGTGCTGATAACATTACGCTTGTTGCTGGCGCTAACCACGATGTCATCGAGTTCAGCGCTGGGGGCGGTGCACAGGGCGCAAAAGAGAAATACGAAGTCGACCTTGGGACATTGCGCCTCGCTGCGGGGCAGAGCTTTAGCATTGATGGGCTCACAATCACCAACGTTACAGGCTTTCAAGCATTCGAGGGCAACCCCGCGACACCAGCCAACCTCACCGCGATGAGCGGCGCGATGATTCTCACCGCAACAGAGATTGCCGAACTCTTGCGCGCATTCCTCGCGAGCGGCGCGACTGCTCAAGCCGGCACTGTGGGCAACTTGACTGCCACCGCAATCACCAAATACGTCCGCATCGATGGCAGCATCGACAGCCTCAAAGATGGTTGGCTCGATGCGAGCGGCAATGTGAATGTTACCGCAAGCGGCGCGACATTGACATTTGAAAACTCGAAATCTGCCAATGTTACCGACCTTGACTTTACCTTTGGCGGCAACGACAGAACCAACGGCTTTGGCGCAGAGACAAACAAGGCGCAAAGCTTTGTCGAGGGCAAGGCGAGGGCAAATGCAACGGTTACGGGGGCAACAGTGGGGCTCACACCAGCTAACGACGTTCAGCTTACAGATGTTGCAGGAGGAGCAAACAACACCTCGACTATCAATCTTGGTAGCGTGGCTATCGTTATCAGCGCGACATCAACTGCGACATTTGATAGCGGCGCTGCCGTAACATTGATTAAGAGCCTTATTGAGACTGGAACATACGATACCACTACTATCGATGGCACAAGCGTTAAACTCGATTCTGTTGGCAGTATCACAGATGTTACAACCGCAACCGCAGAAACAATCAAGGCAGAATTTGCAGATTTGCTGCCTGAAGGCTATGCGTGGAATTTTGACACAGGGGCTGGCAAGATTAGCTTTGATGCTACCGACACAAAGACAGAGAACACATTCACGTTGGCTATCTCGCAAACCAACACAGATACGACTAACTTGAGCAACCTTAGCGCCGTAACCTTCACCGGCGTAGCCTACACCGACAATGTTCAGGGTAGCCTCACGATTGACTTTGGCGCTGGCGGCTTGCTTGCGGGGCAAAGTTATAGCTTCCTTGGCAAGACCGTTCTTGCGACCAAAGACCTCACAGGCGAGCAGATTGCCGAGGCGTTTGCGTTTGGCAACGAAGACAGCAGCGGTGTTGACGGCGCTGTGGTTCTTGGCGAATGGGGCAAATATTATAGCGCTGGTGGGACACAGACAAGCACTAACCCATCTGCGGGGATTGACCCCACTAAGGTTTTGTTCGACATTAGCGGTAGCTCGCTCATTCTTATGGAGCAAAAGCCCGGAGCGCCTGAAGGGCTCTTGAAAATCGCCGAGCTTGCAGACGCTGGCGCGCTCACACTCACCGGGACTGGCACGCTCGCAACCAACGCAAACAAGGTCAGCGGCACAACGACACAACAGGGCGCAACAGACGCAAACAGCGTGGCTGATAGCTATGTTGTCTTTAGCGGAATCGGCACGGGCAGCGCGGCTAGCGGCGCAGACGGAGGCGCTGTTACGGCGCTTAAGGCAAACACAAGCATGCTCGACACGATTACGAATTTCGATGTGAGCAATGATAAATTGTTGCTTAAAGATGTCGATGGCAAGGCGCTTGGGTATGACATTATCGGCAATGTGAGCCTCGCAACAAGCACGATTTATGTTGACACGGCTGGTAGCACGCTCACCGCGAGCGACAACAACCAAGGGATTATCAGCTTTGGCATTACCGCTGGTAGCGGCGCTACGACAGGCGCTGACGCGATTACGCTCGACCAAAAGCTTTATGTGGCTGTGGATAATGTTGAAAAAGGCAAGGCTGTGGGCTTCGAGCACGGCGGGGATACGTATATTGTCCTTGGCGGCGATAGCTCGGGCGCTGGGACTGATGATTTGGTTGTCAAGCTCGCTGGGGTAACTGGGGTTACGGACATTACGAGTATTTTGGCGTAGCGTCTTCTCTTTGCTTGGCTTGCATGGATTGTCATTCTGAAGCCTTTGGCTGAAGAATCTATTTATGCAAGCAGCCCCCGTTGGGACTTGCGCCTATGGCGCGCCCATGCGGGGGCGCTGGCAACATTGTCATTGCGAGCCTGCAAAGCAGGCGCGGCAATCAACAGGCAATAAATCCCAACATGTTCGCTCGCACTGCTCGCTCGCAATGACATTGGAATCTTTTTATGATTCTGTTATGTCTTAATTTGGAGGTGCGGTTTCAACCGCACTCATCAAATTATAATAAGTGCGACTAAAGTCGCACCTCCATTGTCATGTTGAGCGTTAGCGAAACATCTCTACGCCATTGCTCACCAATTCCAACGTCCCAGCCACAGCGCGCAACGTCTATGTTCGAGCCGACAGGCATAACATAG
>CAMXAV010000218.1 GCA_947179285.1 uncultured Helicobacter sp. | reverse complement strand
ACATAGACGTTGCGCGCTGTGGCTGGGATTATTAGAATCGGTGAGCAATGGCAGAATCATGGCAGAATCGGAGGTGCGATTTCAATCGCACATATAAAATGATGAGTGCGACTAAAGTCGCACCTCCAAAAAATATACAGAATCATCAACGATTCCAATGTCATTGCGAGCGAGCGGCGCGAGCGTGGCAATTGGCAGCTTTTGAACGCTCAACACGTTCGATTGCCACGAGGCTAACGCCTCTCGCAATGACAGATGGGCGCTCGCAACAGCAATGCGCTTCTTAGAATCTCCAACCATATTGCAGATAGACGCTCAAGGTGAAATTGCGCGGTTCATAGAACGCAACGGGTTTGTTCAAATAGCTTGTTCCTATATCACTAGGTTTCGAATCGCCAATCTTCCAATAATCCACGACAATCCGCGTGAAGTTTAGCGAATCTTTGTTTTGTTTTTTCCAACCAAAGCTGCCCTTGAGCCCAAAGCCCTTGTCTTGCTTTGCAAACAAATCTGCATTAGCGATTTTAGTCGGTGTCGATAATGTTTTATGCCGCGCATCAATCAGATGATTATAACCAAGCAGATATGTCCACGCAAACGAGGGTGCGCTGCGAATCTCGCCCTCAAGCTCGATGGGGACATAGACATAAACTTGCTGACGCTTATAGATATAATCACGGTCTTGCATGAGCCAATAGCCGATTCCACTCTGCACAAACAAATCCATCGTGTCGCTAAAGGCGAGCAAGTCGATTCCAAGCTTCACCTGCCCATTGAAAATTTGACTCGATGCTGTTCCATAGCTTGTCTTTTTTTCAATATCATCGACAACTTCATCAAATTCCAAATATCCGCCCGTATAGAGCCCAAAGGTGGTGAAAACATCGCCCACAGCCTCCGCCTTGACAAACTCATGCCGATAGCCGAGCTTGGCATTGATGTTGAGCAGCAGCTCATCGGTATTCATTACACGTGGTTCGTCATAGCGATAATACCCAACGCCCGCGCCAATCTCGCTAAACATGCCATTCTCGGCAAAGCAAAGCCCAAATAATGCGATAATATAGCATAGTTTTTTCATGTTAGCCTCCTAAAACGCGAATCCAAGCGAGATTCCGCTGCGAAATGTGCGGTATTTTGGGGTATGCAACGTTACATCGCCCAGCGAGCGGTTGTTCAGAATATCAAACGCGCTCGTGCGCACCGCCTCGCTCTGTGGGTAGAAATGCACCTTGACGTCCCATTTGACAAAAAAATCCATTGTGCTATTCGCATGATAAATCCATTTCAAATCGCCATAGAGCCCCCAAATCTTGCCGTCCAAGTAGGCTTTGATTTCATCATCTCCCGCTGCACCAAAGCGCAAAAACTTCTCATCATCGATAATTCCAATCCCTTGCGCGCCGTTTGCCATCGATGCGCCGATTGTGTAGCCCAAGCTCCATTTGGGCAGCACGAGCTGCCTGCCCTCAAGCTCGAGCTTAAATTCGGTAGATCCATCGTAGTTAGCAATGGGAAAGATGATAGTTTGGGCATTGCTAACAGAATTGAGATAGAAATTCACATACAAATCCCTTTCATGCGAGCGCACGAAATGGTAGCCGCCCTGAAGCCCCAAAAGCAGCGAAGTGGCAAAGACGCCATCGGCATGGTTGTATGGCAGATGTTCTGTGCCGCGCACAAAGGGTGCGCCCGTGAAGTCGGACGATGTCGCGCCCTCGCCAGAGCGCTCCAAAAGCACACCAAAGCGCCAGCCTGTGTCCCATTCATAGCCTCCCCTAAGCCGCAACGTCCCGATGTTGCCCTTGTTCACCTTCGATTTCTTGTCGCTCGTTTGGAGGTTGAGATATTCTACCCCCGTATCGAATGTTCCGTAAAATCCACTGCTCTTCTCTTGTGCAAATGCCAGAATTGGCAGCAGAAAAAAGGCAAGAAAATGTAATTTCCGCATGGATTGTCCTTTCAACTCTTTTGAATTTGTTTCGACTCGTTTCCGAGATTCAACACTGAAAGTATGCCACAAATTTTTCATTCAATAGTTAATGAATTGTAAAATCCAAAATTATCGCATTTTTTATGCAATTTTTAGTATATTCAGAATCGATAACATGCAGATTATCGCCATTATGAGCGGGGCAATCGGGCTTCGGATTTGTTTTTGCGATGATGTTGGAGGCTTGTTGGGAATCCCGATTCTGCCATTGTGAGTGTTAGTTTCGTGGCAATCAAACGTGTTGGGATTCTTTGCTCGTTGATTGCCACGCTCGCGTTGCTCGCTCGCAATGACAAGACGTTTCGCTACGCTCAACATGACAATTTTACAACCCACCCCTTAGCCCCCTCCGCAAGGGAGGGGGAATGTTTGATGTGGAATATTTGGAGGTGCGACTTTAGTCGCACTCATTAATATGTGCGGTTAAAACCGCACCTCCGATTCTGCTATTGCTCATTGTGTAAGCGTCCCAGCCACAGCGCGCAGCGGCAATGTTCGAGCCTAAAGGCATAACGTTGCCGC
>CAMXAV010000217.1 GCA_947179285.1 uncultured Helicobacter sp. | reverse complement strand
ATGCAAAAAAGTTTGGACAAAGGAAGAAGAAACCATGCAGCATAATGCAAAAACCATGAATCGCATATCTCCTTATATGAATCATATTATCGGGCATATACCACAGCTTGTTTCTAACTTCAAACAACAATGTTTAGATTTAGATTATCTCTTTGACTTCAATCAGATGATTAATGATGGCCCCGAAACTCTTTTTGCCCATGAATGGTCTCACTGCAACGCGCGCGGCAACGCACTTTGCGCGCAATATGTCGCGCAAGTTTTGCGCCAAAAAGAGTGGCTCTAAGGAAACAAAATGCGCCTTAGCGATGTCTCGGCAGGAATCCTCTACATGCTCGCGTCCTCGATTGTGTTCGCGCTGATGAACGCCTTTGCAAAGCTCCTTGCCGAGCGCATTCCGTCTATGGAAAATGTCTTTTTCCGTTCGCTCGTGATGCTGCTTGCCATGCTCGCCGTCTATGCCTACAACGCCTCGCGCCACAAGCCGCGCGCGCAACACGCCAAAGGCGGCTGGTGGCAGCTCTTGGTGCGCGTTGGGCTGGGGGGCGCTGCGATGGCGTGTTTGTTCTACAACATCGCCACAATCCCGCTCGTTACGGCGATGGCGTTTATGCAAAGCACGCCACTCTATGTCGCGTTTTTCAGCATCTTCTTTCTCAAAGAGCGACTATCGATGTCGGCAATCACGGCGACAATCATCGGCTTTGTCGGAATCTTGCTCATCGGCAACCCAAGCCTAAGCGGCATTTCGTGGCTCAACATCGTGTTTGGAATCTGCAACGGCGCGTTCGCGGCAATCGCGTTCGTTACGCTGCGTTCGCTCAAACAATATTTTGATAATAGTTTTATTATCCTCGCGTTTGGCGCTTCCACGACAATCATTGGCGCGCTCGGAATCCTGCTCCCGCTCGAGGGTATCGGCGGCTTTGTGCCACCCGTTGGAATCGATTGGCTTTATATTTTGCTTATGGGGCTTTGCGGCACAATCGCGCAATATTTCCTAAACCTCGCCTATATGAACGCGCCCGCTGGAATCGTTGCGCCTGTCGATTATTCGCGGATTCTCTTTAGCATGGCTTTAGGAATCATGCTCGGCGACAGCCTGCCAAACCTGCCCACAACATTTGGGATTCTGCTCATCATCGCCGCCGGGCTGCTCATCGCCGCGCCCGCGCTACTCAAAGATTTGCGGCGGCTTAAATATTGATTTTCATTGCGACTTAAGTTTAATGATGATAAAATTGCCATATTATTTAACAGAAGGAGAGACAAAATGGCGATTGATACAAACTTTATCGTTCCATTACAGGTTGGGGGGGGGGGCAAAATTTTCTTTGTTTTTGCCATACCAAGAGACAGATTGTGTTCAAAGAGGTATCGCACAATCACAACAAGCTTATGAAACAGAAATGCTTGAGGACATGCTCGAACGAACTAACGAAAATGATTGGATTCTTGATGTGGGAATGAATATTGGGAATCACACCGTTTGTCTCGCAGCAAATGGGCGCAAAGTGTGCGGCTTTGAGGCAAATCCCAAGATGATGGAGCTCGCACAAATCAATATTGCATTAAATCACTTGCAAGAACGCGTGCAGTTGCATTGTTGTGGAATCTCCGATAGAGAGGAACGCGCGAGCTTTGGTGCAGAGATTCCCAGCAATTTTGGCGCAATGCGATTGCAACAAACGCAAGATGGAGAGATTATGTGCCATAGTTTAGATAGTTTTGACTTTCCAGAATCCATTGCAATGATGAAAATCGACATCGAGGGAATGGAAGATAAAGCGTTACGTGGTGCAAAGAATCTTATTAAAAAACATCGTCCGATTCTATATGTTGAAGCACAAAAACATGAGGAGATACGAGAGGTCGATAGGCTTCTTGTTGCAAGCAAATATGTACATTGCAATGTCTTTGGCACATCTACGACACATCTTTATATTCCTCGCGAGAAAGCTAGCGCGCAAGATTTACAAAGAAATTTGTCGATACCCGTTGGCAATGAAAATGAATTGCGCAGAAAAACTCTCTTTAATTTTTTTACATATCAACGTCGCAATGATAGTATCGTATCGTTTGGCGATAAACAACGATTGGGTTTCTTACGCTTTCTCCCAACCTATCTTGTTGCATTGCTCTGTGCTCGCCGTTATTATTGGTATTGGCGTAATGATATACGCATGTTTGTTTATTGTATTAGCTTTGGTCTTATTAAGCGTTAAATAGAATCGAGATTTCGCTAAAGATTTTTTGAGATTGTACAATATAATACCAAGCAAGCAACGTAATGGATTTATTTAAAATATTTGTCATTGCGAACGAAGCCAAAGCAATCAAACGTATTTGGTTACTTTGCATTGTTGATTGCCACGCTCGTTACACTCGCTCGCAATGACCCACCCCCTGCCCCCTCCGCAAGGGAGGGGGAATCATGTGTGCTCGCCGCGTGAACGAAATGATAAAATTGGAGGTGCGACTTTAGTCGCACTCATTGATTTTATGTGTGCGGTTAAAACCGC
>CAMXAV010000216.1 GCA_947179285.1 uncultured Helicobacter sp. | reverse complement strand
TGAGCGTTTCATTCTAGCGTTTTGCCTTTTTGTCGCGCGCAATCTGGGCTTTAATGCGGTCCTTGAGCTGTTGCAGGCTCGCGTCTTCGTCTTTTGGCAACAGCTGCTTGGCGAGCGCGTCATCGATTGGCACGGGCGTGCGCGCTTTGATAGAATGCAGCTTAATCGCAAAACGTGCGTCTTTGCCCGCGAGATTCTGCGCGCCATAGTCTTTGGGGAATGTTACAGAAATGTCTTTGGAATCGCCAATGCGCATGCCCACGAGCTGTTCCTCAAACCCAGGGATAAACGCCTTGCTGCCAATCTCGAGGTTATAGCCCTCTGCCTTGCCGCCCTCAAAGGCTTTGTCGTCGACAAAGCCCTCGAAGTCGATATTGGCAACATCGCCTTCTTGCAACGCCCTATCTGTAATGTCATGCAACTCGCCATAATTTTTGGCAAACTTCGCGAGCTGTTCGTCTATTTCTGAATCGCTCACAGAGGGCGCGTCAAAGCTTGGCACAGCTCCCTTCGCGGGCGCGACATCAAACTCTGGGCGCAACGCAAAGCGCACTTCAACATCGATTCCGTTCTCGTTTTTGTCAAACTTCAAAAACATCGGGCTGCCGAGCGTGTCTTCCTCTTTCACGCCCAATTCCTTGAATGCTTCGTTGATGAAATCCTTGATGACCTCTTGTTCGGCATCTTCGGCAATCTGCTTGCCATAACGCGTGCGCACAATGCTCACAGGCACTTTGCCCTTGCGAAAACCATCGATATGCAATGTTTTTGCTGCCTTTTGTGTGAGCGATGCTGCCTTAGAATCGAGCGCCTTTTGCTCGATAACTCCGCTTGCGAGCGCATTTGCTGCGTCATTTTTGGTTGTTTGAATCTTCATAAAAGCCCCTAGATATTTTGACGTTATGCGAATTATCGATAACTTTTGGTATGCAATTCTAGCAGACAAAAACTTTATTTTTGGTTATTGTATGTCGTTTCTTCAATGCAAAACAAGCAAAAGCGTGGTATGCTTGACTTTTCCAAAGCAAGGACGGAATCGTGGCACTAGAACAACTGCGCAAAAAACTCGAAATCTCGACCCTATCGCCCGCCTTTGGCACAATCACAAAGGTAATGTCCAATAGCATTGTCGCAACGGGGCTCAAGCCCAGCGTGGGCGATATTGTCAAAATCGTGCGGCACGAAGACGGCGTTGAGAGCATGGGCATGGTGACCGTTGTCGACACGCAAACCTTTAGCGTCTCGCCATTCTCGTTTGTCGAAGGCAACCGCGTGGGCGATAGAATCTTCATCAACAACAAGGGCTTGCAAATCCCCGTTGGCGAGGCGCTGCTTGGGCGCGTCATCAACCCGCTTGGGCAACCCATTGACGGCAAGGGCGAGATTCTCGCCACACAAAGCGCGCCGATTATCCGCCCGCCGATTGTCGCGATGAAACGTGGCATGATTGACGAGGTGTTTAGCGTGGGCGTCAAGACGATTGACGGCTTGCTGACATGCGGCAAGGGGCAAAAGCTTGGAATCTTCGCAGGTAGCGGCGTGGGCAAGAGTACGCTTATGGGAATGATTGTCAAGGGTGTCGATGCGCCAATTAAGATTGTCGCGCTCGTGGGCGAGCGCGGGCGCGAAGTGCCCGAGTTTGTCGAGAAGAATCTGGGCGGCGATTTGAGCGGCACGGTGATTGTTGTTGCAACGAGCGAAGATTCGCCGCTCATGCGCAAATATGGCGCGTTTTCGGCGATGAGCGGGGCAGAATATTTCAAAGACCAAGGGCATGATGTATTGTTCATGATGGATTCCGTTACGCGTTTTGCGATGGCGCAGCGCGAGATTGGGCTCGCGCTTGGCGAACCGCCAACGAGCAAGGGCTACCCACCCTCTGTGCTCACGCTCTTGCCGCAGCTCATGGAACGCGCGGGCAAAGAGGAGGGGCGCGGCTCTATCACGGCGTTTTTCACCGTGCTTGTCGAGGGGGACGACATGAACGACCCCATCGGCGACCAAAGCCGCAGCATCTTAGACGGGCACATCGTCCTAAGCCGCGAGCTCACCGACTTTGGAATCTACCCGCCCATCAACATTCTCAATTCCGCCTCGCGCCTCATGAACGATTTGTGCTCGGAGGCGCATATCCTCGCGGCGCGCAAGTTTCGGCGGCTCTATTCGCTGTTGCGCGAAAACGAGGTGCTGATTCGCATTGGCGCGTATCAAAAGGGCAGAGACAGGGAGCTTGACGAAGCGATTGACAAAAAAGAGGCAATGGAAAACTTCTTGAAGCAAGGAATCGAGGAAAGCTGGGGCTTTGAACAGAGTGTCGAAGCGCTTGTCGTGCTCATGGGCTAAGCCCATTTTATCGCGATTTGCGATGTCGTCTCTAGTTGTGCGGCAAAACTAAACAAGAATCTTGTCGCGATTCGCACAAAAAAGACACTTTGTTACCAAACGAAACAAACAGGGGGAAAACAGCAGCTGCCAAAAACCGCAGACCAAACGGAGACAACATAGAGTTTTTGGCATCCACTCTGCTATAA
>CAMXAV010000215.1 GCA_947179285.1 uncultured Helicobacter sp. | reverse complement strand
ATATTTGATTGAGCATATTTCTTTTTTCTTCTAAAACTATTTGAGAATCTATAAATGTTAATTTTGCTTTTGTAATCATCAAAGCCAAAGGATTTAAATCAAAACCAACAAATTCCTTAATCCCATACTCTATTCCACTCATGAAACTAGAACCACTTCCACAATATGGGTCTAAAAGCATACCCTTTTCTGCCCCAAAATCTTTCAAAAGCTCCAAACCAATTTGTGGCAACATTGTCGCGGGATATTTATGTAAATTTGGATACAATGAAGCATAAGATTGCCCCAAAAAATCATATTTTGGGTTATAATTTCTAAGGCAATCTTGCATGATTGAGGGCTGAATCAACTCTCTCTGCATAGGCTGCTCATTGGAATGGATAGTTTCTAAAAACATCATCATAAATTCTCATTCACATTGTTAACAACACTCGATTCTACCACACATACCCTTAAAAATTTATAAAACACAGAATCGCTATGCCTTGCTCTTGTAATACTCCCCCCAGCTCTCGAGGCTCTCGATGACGCTCTTGAGGCTCTGCCCAAGCTCTGTGAGGCTGTATTCGACCTTTGGTGGGACTTCGGCATAGACCTTGCGGCAAACAAGCCCTGCGCTCTCGAGCTCGCGGAGATTCTGCGTCAAGACCTTTTGCGAAATGCTCTGATTCTTGGTTGCACTAATCGACCTCCTAAGCTCGCCAAATCGCCGCTTGCCGCGCAATAAATCGCGGATAATCAAAATTTTCCATTTGTTGCCAATCAGGTTGAGCGTGGTTTCCACAGGGCATGGCGAATAATATGGGCTCATTTTTTCGTGCATTGTCTGCCTTTGATTCCAAATTTTTGCAAAAATGATGATAGCATAAAAGCCCAAGCAATGCAATAGTTTCAAAAAGAATACTATGTAATAAAAAAATGCCTACTTGACTTTTGGAATATTTTATGCCAAAATTCCTGCGTCAAATCACTACAAGGAGACAGAATGAAACAGGCTCTGTTGCTTCAGGCACAATACAATCAGTTCGCAAACAAAAACATGTTTGCGGTTTTGCAAGGCGCACCCAAAGACGCATTATACAAAGATTGCGGGCTCTATTGGGGCAGCATTATGCAAACGGCAGAACATAGTCTTTGCAGCACAATCGCTATTGTGTTCCAATATTTTAGCCCATTTGCAGCAAAAAAGCTCGATGGAACGGAGGCGCTTTTGGGGGCGCTCACGCCCGAAGGCAAATTGCAAAGCGCGATTTTTAATGACTTAGACGCATTTGCAAAGTTACAAGACCAAGCGGATAGCAAAGTCATTGAATTAATCCAATCCATTGAGGATTTTGATAGTGTTGCCACTTTAAGCTTTCCGGGCATAGAATTTAAAAAGCCACGTGGTTTTTTGATTCTTGCGTTTCTTAACCACGCCGTCCATCATCGCGGGGCAATCGCAGGCGCGCTTGATATTCTCAAAATCGAGAATGATTTTAATGGCATGCTGGGCATGAATTAAGATAAGGAGGTTTTATGAAACATCAGGCAAATTCGAGGCGAAGTTTTATAAAAACATCGCTTCTTGCGCTAGGCATTATGGGTGCAGGCATTGTTCCAAGTCTTGCGCAACAAAACACAAAAGGAGAGACAATGAAAATAGCGGTCTTAGCGGCGAGTGGCAAGGTGGGCAAACTCATCACAGACGAAGCGCTTAGCAAAGGATACAACGTGAGCGCTTTTGTGCGAGATAGCAAAAAACTTGCCCCAACGCCGAATCTGACTATTATCCAAAAGGATATTTTTGACTTAAGAGCAAACGATTTGCAAAACTTCGATGTGATTATCGATTGTTTTGGTGAATGGGAAAAACTCGATTTGCACAAAAAGCATATCGAACATCTTGTCAAGATTTTGGCGGGCAACAAGGCAAAATTCCTTGTCGTTGGTGGTGCGGGTAGCCTCTATATGGACAAAGAACATAAAACAAGGCTCATGGATATGCCCAACTTTCCTGCCGAATATATGGGTGTGGCAAAAGCAACAGCAGAGGCATTAGAAGTTTTGCGCGGTGTTTCAGACATTAATTGGGTTTATGTTTGCCCGCCGGCTGACTTTGTCTTTGACGCACCCAAAAGCGGCAAATACAAAATCATTGGCGAGGAATTTGAAGTTAATGCCAAAGGAGAAAGCAAAGGAAGTTATGCTGACTATGCTAGCGCAATGCTTGAGATTGCCAAAGATTCTAAATATAGCAAAGAACGCGTAGGCGTGATAGGCTTATAGATTCTCATTAGGTTGCATATTTTGCGCGCAAAATAGAGCAACCTACATGGCAAATTTTGCAGCTCAAAGCCGCCAAAAGGCTTTGAGTGCTTTATCAATATTTGGAATCGCCTCGCTTGCTTTGGCATAGAAAATCTTGTCAAACAAACTCTCGTCTATGCTTTCGGAAAGCTCGAGATTGTTTAGAATCTTGAGCCCAATTTCAATGCCAAAATTTTCGACAAATGCGATAATACTGCTAATATTTACTACCCTGCCGCTCGTGCC
>CAMXAV010000214.1 GCA_947179285.1 uncultured Helicobacter sp. | reverse complement strand
GCGCGCAACGTCTCCATACGTGCCAAAGGCAATTATGGAGACGCAGCGCTGTGGAATATAGGCATATACAAGCGTAGCGCACATTTAAGAAGCGTGCTAGGGGATTGGGGGTCAAGGGGGATAAGGGGAACGCTTCGCAAGTAGTTCCCCTTGTCCCCCTTGAAGAAAAAAGCAAAGCAAAGAATCATAAGTAAAGATGAAAACCATGAGAATCTAAAAAGCTTGGAATCCAAAAGAGATGTTTCGCTACGCTCAACATGACAAATGGAGGTGCGGTTTTAACCGCACACAAAATCATGAATGATTGCGACTGAAGTCGCACCTCCAAAAAACATGCAGAATCACAAAAGATTCCAAGTGTCATTGCGAGCGAGCAACGCGAGCGCGGCAATCAACGAGCAACGAATCCTAGAATCAATAAGGGATTCCAAGCCGTTAGATTGCTTCGCCTCGCTCGCAATGACAAACATTAGATTGCCACGAGGTTAAAGCTTCTCGCAACGACAAATAGCCAAGATGCGCGTCTGCGTTTAGGATTCTGTCAATTTAGCTTCCCAAAAGGTGCAATATGATAGAATCCTTGCAATGTGGGGGGTTTGCGTTTCTGGTGAGCGCCGTGGGCTTCAAACCCATTGAACGGTTAGGTGGCTAACTGTTGGGGAGTTCGATTCTCTTGCCCCCTAGCCACTCAAATTTTATGACAAACAAGGATTTTTCTTTATGGTTTCTATATTACTCATCATGCAATTCGTGCTGGCGGTCGTCATCACCATTGTTGTCTTGCTGCAAAAAAGCTCAAGCATCGGGCTTGGCGTGTATAGCGGCAGCAACGAGTCATGGTTTGGCGCAAAAGGTCCCGCTAGCTTCTTGGCAAAAGCCACATTCGCCATCTCGATTCTCTTTGTCGCCAACACGCTTGCGCTTGGCTATGTCTATTCCAAAGACGCGGGGCGCTCGGTGCTCGACACAATCGATTCGAGCTCGCTTGTCCCCGCTGCGATTCCGAGCTTTGAGCAGAATCAGAGTGTCGATTCGCTCGTTCCACAACCCCCACAAGGAGACAACAATGGCGCTGAATGAGGTCTATGCGCACACCAATGAATATATGCAAAAAAGTCTAGAATCTCTCAAAAAAGACTTCGTCTCGTTGCGCACGGGGCGCGTTTCTGTCGCGATTATCGAGGGCATTAAGGTCGATTATTATGGCACGCAAACGCCGCTGTCGCAAGTCGGCACGCTCACGGCGCTTGACGCTGCGACACTGCAAATTGCGCCGTGGGAAAAAACAATGCTCAAAGAGATTGAACGTGCGATTAACGAGGCAAACATCGGCGTGAATCCCAACAATGACGGCGAGACAATCAAGCTCTTTTTCCCGCCGATGACGAGCGAGCAGCGCAAAGAGATTGCCAAAGAGGCAAAGGCGATGGGCGAGAAGGCGAAGGTGGCGATTCGCAATATCCGCAAGGACGCGAACGACAAGATTAAGCGGCTCGAGAAGGACAAGGCAATTTCCGAAGACGAGGCGAAGCGCGCCTATGACGAAGTGCAAAAGACGACCGATTCGTTTATTAAAAAAGTCGATGAAACGACCAAGCACAAAGAGGACGAAGTCCTCAAAATCTAGGGGTTTGCGCAGATGACGGCACTTGATGTAGAAAAAATTTATAAAGAAAACAATGCGATGCTCGAAGGGCATTTCTTGCTTAGCAGCGGCAAGCATTCGGGCTTTTATTTGCAGAGCGCAAAGGTGCTCGAAAGCCCGAGCAAGGCGGCGCTGCTCGCGAGCGCGCTCGCAAAGAGCATTCGCGCAAGCAACATCGCGTTCGATTCTGTGTGTTCGCCCGCGCTTGGCGGAATCCTCGCGGGGTATGAGCTCGCGCGTGCGCTCGATGCGCGGTTTATCTTTACCGAGCGCGTGCAGGGCGTTATGGAATTGCGGCGCGGTTTTACCGCACAAAAGAATGAACGCTTCATTATCTGCGAGGACATCATCACAACAGGCGGCTCGGCGCTCGAAAGCGCACAGATTCTTAAAGCACTTGGCGCAGAGGTTGTCGCCTTTGCCGCGCTTGCCAATCGCGGAATCTGCAAGCGCGTGGGGTCGGATTTGCCCGCAAAGCCCGAGGCGAAGCTCCCAAGCGAGATTCCGTTCTTTGCGCTCGCCGATTTCACGTTCGACATCTACCTACCCGATGCATGCCCGCTGTGCAAGGCAGGCAGCGTTGCCGTCAAACCCGGTAGCAGAGGCAGCAGCTAGGGCATTTTGTGAAACATAAGCGCAAGAAACACAACCACAAAGAGCCGCCCGAGCAGCGGATTCACCGCGCCTACAAGTCAGGCTATTTGAGGCGATTCGTGGCACAAATCATCGATTCGTTCATGATATACACACCCATTCTCTATATCGCAACTTATGTCTTTATGCAGGGCAAAGAGGCGTTTTTGGATAGCGAGCTCGCGCCCGCCGTGTCTGTTACACTCTATGGAATCCTTAGCGCCCTGTTTGTGAGCCTCTGGGCGCAAACGCCGGGCAACAAGGCGCAAGGAATCGCCGTTGTAAGCCGACTTGGCGAAAAAATCGGG
>CAMXAV010000213.1 GCA_947179285.1 uncultured Helicobacter sp. | reverse complement strand
CTATTAGAAGAATACAAAGATGACAATAAAATTATAACCAACATTCTAAAAACTACACGAGAAGATTCTAAATTATTTTGGAAAAATGTTGCCTACGGGTTTTTCAGAAATTCTATTTTATTATCCATAGTTTGTCTATTTTTTTCTTGTCAAACTCAATATTTTTGTTGGAATTTAGCAAGCTGCCCTTTTGTAGTTTTTATGACTTGCGTAAGCAGCTATTACTATGCTCACCAAGCTATTGAAAGCTATAAAGAAAAGACCTTTTATGCTCGTCAAGCTAAAGCTAATGCCAAATAATCCATTTCAGAATTTCCCACAAGGTTGGGAAATTAAAACGCTTGAAGATTGTTTGGAATATGAGCAACCCACAAAATATATTGTTAAAAACACTAAGTATAGCAATGAATATAAAATCCCTGTTTTGACTGCGGGAAAAAGTTGTAATTTAGGATATACAGATGATATAGAAAATATTTTCACGCAAACACCCGTAATTATTTTTGATGATTTCACGACAGATTCTAAACTAGAGAGCGAGTTTGCAAAGATTGAAAGCGCAAAAAGTCATCTTGAAAAAGTCAAAGAAACGATACCGCGATTGAAAAATTCTTTGCTCAAAAGTGCTTTTAGTGGCGAGCTCACGCAGCCTTGCAAAGACAAGAAGGGCGCGCCTTATCGTCATTGCGAGGATTTGTTAGAATCCGAAGCAATCTACAATGCAGAATCCCCCATAAAAGATTCCATTGCAGAATCTAAGGTATGCAAGATTGTAGATTGCCACGAATTGCGTTGCAATTCTCGCAATAACGAAAGCATAGCACAAATCCCTAACTCCACACAAGCTCCCAATCTCGGAGGTGCGACTTTAGTCGCACAAAATCCCCAAAATACCACAAATCCCCCAGATTGTCATTTTGAACATAGCGAAGAAACGCATAAAGAATCTCAAAATATCAAGCCCCATAAGGATTCCACATTAAAAGATATTTCGGCTACGCCTCAATATGACAAAACAATTTCAATTTGTCATTCTGACCTTGAGTGCAACGAAAGGGGAGAATCTCATATTATAGATTCTAGCAAAGATATTTCGCATTTTTCAAATGCTCAATATGACAATGTGGATTCTTGTCATTCTGAACCCCTCCTTTGTCATTCTGAGCGAAGCGAAGAATCTAAAAGCCATTTTGCTAATGCTCAATATGAAAAAGATAGCAATCTCCCTCAAGGTTGGGAAATATTGCCATTTTTTAAGTGTGTTAAAAAAATAAGCATTAAATATAAAGTAAAAACAAAAGACTATTTAGTCAATGGTAAATATCCTATTATTGACCAAGCAAAGAATTTTATAAGTGGATATTGTAATAGTGCAAACTTATTAATAAGCATTAAAAGACCCGTTGTTGTTTTTGGAGACCACACAAGATGCCTTAAATTCATAGATTTTGACTTTGTTGCTGGAGCTGATGGCATTAAAATATTGCAACCCATTAATGAATTTAATGAAAAATTATTTTATTACTTTTGTTTAGCTCTTCGATTCGAGGATAAGGGGTATTCAAGGCACTATCAATTTTTGGAAAAAGTAAATATGAAAATCCCGCCCCTAGAAACACAAAAACAAATCGTAGAGATTCTCGATTTCAAGTTTGCTGCCCTAGAGAATCTCGAGAGAGAAACCAATGCGAGTTTGGAAAAGCTCCAAAGGCTCAAATCCTCACTCCTCAACCTTGCCTTTAAGGGCGAGCTGATATGTTAAAAAAGTTTCATTTTTTTAACATATCATATCAATATGTTAAAAAAATCCAAATTTGATAACACAAGGAATACTATGCAAGAGTTCATGCCTGAAGAGTTACCACTAAAAATAGACTTAAATAATATTATTATTGGTAAACTTATAAAAGCTTCAAGGGAACTAAGCAAGCTAAATGGCATTGCAAAAATTATTCCTAATCAAGCCATTCTGATTAACGCACTTATTTTGCAGGAAGCAAAGGATTCGAGCGAAATAGAAAACATTATTACAACACATGACGAACTTTTTATAGCTCAAGTAGATGAACATAAAATAACTCAAGCTGCTAAAGAGGTGCAAAGCTATCAAAGTGCCTTAATGAAAGGCTTTAATTTAATTCAGCAAGATAAAGTTTTTAAAAATTCACATATTTTAGAAATTCAAAAAAGACTTGAACGCAATAATGCAGGCTTTAGGAGATAAAGTGGCACAACTCTCCAAAATCAAGAGGGTGAAATAAAATATATTCCGCCACAACATTATGATGATATTGTGCGTTTAATGAGTAATTTGGAACGATACATTAATGATGATAGCTTGCTTGATATAGACCCACTCATTAAAATGGCGATTATCCATTATCAATTTGAAAGCATTCACCCTTTTTATGATGGTAATGGAAGAAGCGGAAGAATTATTAATATCTTATATCTTGTCTATAAAGAGTTATTAGATTTGCCTATTTTATATTTGAGTGGCTATATAGTTAAAAATAAAGCCATTTATTATGAACTCTTGCAAAAAGTACGTGATAAGCACGCGTGGGAAGAGTGGATTTTATATATGTTAGAAGG
>CAMXAV010000212.1 GCA_947179285.1 uncultured Helicobacter sp. | reverse complement strand
CTATGGGAAAGAGCATTTAATGGTTAAAATGAGCCGCATACGCAATGTGCAAAACGAAACATTTCATAATAAACCAACCAAGCTCAAATTTCAAAAAGACCTTGAGATTTTATTGTTACGTTTGGGCTATAATCTCTATGATGCGATTCATATTGGGGATATTCACAACGCAATTCACTTAAAATATCAGTATGATTAATTTCAAATTATATTGTAATATAATTTTGCCTATTTGTAATTTTACGTTCAAAGCCTAGAAATACTTTGGGTTCTGGCAAATATTCTTAATGGAATCGGGGTGCGGTTTTAACCGCACACAGAATCATGAATGTGCTAGAGTCATGAATGAGTGCGACTAAAATCGCACCTCCAAAATTTGCCACTGCAAGATAATCCCCCTCCCTTGCGGAGGGGGTAGGGGGTGGGTTATGACTGATTGTCATGTTAAGCGCTAGCGAAACAATCCCTTTGGATTCCAATGTTTTGAGATTCTTCACTCGCTTATGTGAATTCAGAATGACAAACATGGGCAACAGAATGGACAACTTGACATCATTGCGAGGGCTTGCCCGAAGCAATCTAACGTCTTGAATGCCAAACACAGTTGATTGCCACGAGGCTAAAGCCTCTCGCAATGACACTAGAAGATTCTTGAGAGGTGCAATTTTAGCCACATTTGTGTGCCTGATTTTGCAACATCAATGTCCTTATGTATATGCAAGGCTTTGCGCAGCAATCTAAAGACCAAAACTTATCTTTCGAGCATAAAAAAAGAATCTCAAAATAACGAGATACTTCATGTGTTTAATAAGACAGATTGCCACTTACCCTGCAAACATACACCTATCGCTGCACTCCTCCAAAATATTTCCCCAATTCGTCTAATCTAGCGAGAACAAAATCTCTATTATCCTCATGTATTGCTGCAAAAACCTTGAAAGTTTCCAAAAAGACATATTGCGTATATTTATCTAAAAGAAAATATGCGCATTCGCCTCTTTCAAGCTTTCTGTCTACCTTAAAATGTTCCCCATTATTATTTTTCAGCGCTCTAACACAAAAGCATATATATGGAACTCCTTCAACATCGTCTCCGGGTTCTACCATAATCCGAAATCGCTCGCTATCACCACGGAATCTTGGCGGCGAATCTTCTCCTATCTTTTGTTGTTTTATTTCCCAAATATACCTCTCAATGTCTTTAGGGCTATATATGCCAATATCAAGACAATCACCAATCAAACGCTTTAGGGTGGACATACAATTTTCATTGTCGATTCCGCATTTTCGAGCTTGCCATTTTACAATCATGCCTTGCGTTATGATGTCGTTATTTTTGTCTATCTTCTTATCTCCTGCGATTGACACACTATGATCCCATAGAGGAATCTCCCACGCAGGCTTTCCATCTAATTCTACAATTTTCATCATAACTCCTTGTATTTTTATTCTGCTTCCGTAAAAAATCTTTGTGCTAGCAGCCAATGTCGCTAGCCCAAACCTAAAATTCTTTGTCCACCCGCGCCCCCACATGGGCGCACAAGCGCACCCCATAGAGAGCATTTTGTGAGAATCATTCTCACTTCTGCCGCCACGCGGCAAAGCCGCATGGCGAGATTCTATGCCATCACCAACACAGAATCATAAAAGAATCGAGCCTACCCCAAAATCGCCCCAATATCCGTAATCCCGCCAACACCAGCGAGCTTAATCACGAGGTCATCGGTTGTGCTAGTGTCTCCCGAGCCATTAGCGATAACATAAAAATCACCGCCGTGTGCAAAGCCGCCAATCTTGCCAGTCTCGGCATTAAACGCAACAGAAGCCGCATAAAGCTTCTGCTCGAGCGTAATCTCGGCGCTCGAGGCGGTGGTGAAGCTGATGATTCCGTTCGCCACGCCAACCGAGAGCGTGTTGCCTTCGGCGTCGACAAACAACGCGTCAGCTTTCGAGCCAGCAAACGCATCGCTGTTGGCATATTTCTCGCCCACAGCGCCGCTTGCGTCAAACTTGCGCAGCAAGAGCTTGTCGGTCGCGACATCAAAGTTCGTAATCGTATCGAGCGCGCTAGTGTTTAGCGAGACTTTGGTCGCTGTGCCCGCGTCTGCGCCGCTGCCCGCGCTTCCAGCGTCCAGAACGGCGAAGGTTACATAGCTATCGGCAAAAATCGCCTCGCCAGCGCCCTGCCCTTGTTGGGTCGTTTCGCCCGTAATCTTGTCGGTGCGCACGGCGAGTGTGCCTGTGCCGGTGATGCGCAAATTGCCGTTGTCGGCAATTTTGTCAATCCCAACAAGCCCAGATTCAGCCCCAGCGACAGAATCCATCACAATCAACTTGCCATCGGCATCGATGTCGAACAAGCATTTGGCGGGGATGATTCCGCTCGTTGTGCCGGCGGTTGAGCCAGCAGCGTTAAAGTTCAACTTCCACTCGCCGAGCACGACAGCGCCATCGACACCGCTGCTTGTTTGGCTGCCAAACGCGAACGCCTCGGCGATGTCCTCGCCCTTGAGGTCTTTGGTGGCGAGCACGGTTTTGCCCATGAAGCTATAACTCTGCCCCGCGAGCAAGCCATCGCCAAAGTCGATGACAATCTGCCC
>CAMXAV010000211.1 GCA_947179285.1 uncultured Helicobacter sp. | reverse complement strand
CGATATGCTCGCGCGCCTTTTGCGGTGTTTGTAGATTCACAAATGGGGTAAAAGACATCATCTCTCCTTAGGTGCTAAGCGCCAAAACTTGCGCGTAACGAAGCTTGAGAATCCTCGCGATTCGGTGCATTTCGTCCTCACAAAGCGCGCCAAAGCTAAGCGCGATGAGCTCGCGACAATGCGCATCGCAAAAGCCGAGCGATTCGAGCACATAGCTTGGCTGCGAAAGCCCAAAGAGGCAGCGGCGACCATTGATGATGAGAATCTCATCATACGCACAGGCGCTAATCAGCGCGCGCGCCTTGATGCCCGCAAAGCGCAGCGGCAGCGCGTTGGGAACGAGGGAAGAAAGAGGCACAAACAGCGCGAGGGCGGGAATGGAATCATGCAGAATCTCCCAAAACAGCGCGCTTTGGTTCGCAAAACTCTGTTGCGCCTCGAGTGCGGTGCAAAAGGCGAGCCCAAGCCCGATAATCGGCGGCTGCGGCGCAAACAGCGCGCGCGAATCGCGCCCTATGCGTTGCAAAAACGCGCCAAACGGGCGCGCAAGCCCCAATGTCTCGCCCTCTAAAAGCAGCGCATCGGCATCGAGCTGTGGCAGAGAATCGGCGCGCAACACGCCCGAAGAAAGCGCCAAGCTCACGTCATAGACGAAAAATTCGCCCTCGTTTTTGGTGTAGGCATTGCGGCTAAAGATTTCATCATTCACTAATGAAAGCACAAAGCTCTTCGCGCCCTTTTGGCGCGCGACATCGAGGCTTTGGCAGGGCAGAATCGGCACAATCGCCGCGCATGCGTCAAGATTTGCCGCGAGATTCATGGCGATATTCAGGTTGGGGTGAATCGCCACACTCGCCGCCACAGCGCCGTTTGCGCCAAGCGCGAGCAAGAGTTCCAAAAACGCGCCCACGCTATAATCGAAACTGCGCCCATAGCCAAAGCCATAGCGCTCACACAGCGGCGCAAGCCCATAGTCGAACGCGCTCTTGGTAACATTCAGCGGCGGATTGTTGGAATCTGACACAAGGTGTCGCAACGCGTCAGCGTTTTTCGCAACCTCGTGCAACCGCGCAAGATTCGTCATTTTGCGCCCCCTTGCGTGGCGAGCATGCGGCGCTGATTCTGATTCACAATATCTGCGAAGCTATCGAGATATTCGAGATACGCAATCGCGTATTTGCGGCTTAGCCCCAAATGCGTTTTGACAAGCGCAACATCGACAAAGCCTTCGTTTGCGATAATCTCGCGCAGGCGATTCAAGATGCCCGAGAGGCAGATGGATTCGACAAACAAATTTGCGCGCAAACGCACGACCTTGCGCGCCGCGCATAGCGCCTTGAGCGCCTTATCGCCGCTTTGCCTGTCGATGTCAAGAGTTTCATAGAGATTATAGGGCGCAAGCGGCGCAATGCCTTGCGCGCGCAATGCGTCAAAGATTTGCGCCTTGACATACTCGGCGATGTCGCAAATCTCGCTTTTGGTGCTCAAGAAAAGCCCATTTTCGCGCCGCAGCTTGCCGCCTTGTACAAGCGCCGCGAGGACATGCGCACAAAGCGATTCGCTCGCCCAACTCTCGCGCAAGCAGAGGCTTTTTTCCGAAAGCAAGGCGTTTTTGTTCTTGGCGACAATCGCGCAAACGATGTCTTGCAAATGCGCAATTTGCGTCATTGGATACACGATGAGCGCATCGGAATCGACAAAGACAGAAGGCAGGGTTTGCAAGATTGCAAGCGCGTCTTCGTGTTGCAAGCCAAAACGCTGCATTGACGAGATGATTCCAAAGCCCCTCTTGTGCGCCTGAACGAGTATCGCAAACGCGCCCGCAAAGTCTTTGGCGAGCAGGGCGCGCAAAAGCACGAGCCTCTGCGCCTTGCCAAGCGGGTCGGCGATGGGGTTTAGCACAGCGCCGCCGGCAAGAATCGCGCCGTCTTTGAGAATAAATCTTTCGCCAAAAACGGCGAAAACGGGCTCTTGCGTCTCGAGCGTGGCGAATGCCTCATAGATTCCGTTTTTGAGCGTAAAATCTTGCAACAGCAGCACGCGTGCCATCGTCTTCTTGCTGCCAATCACCATCGAAATCATGCTATTGTGCGCGATTTTGGGCATTTCGTCAAAAACGCGCAACACGACATCGATGTGCCTAAAGCCCCGCAAATAGCCCTTCTTGCTCAAGATATAGCCGCATTTGAGCTCGCCGAGCTTGGCAGAGAGATTGAGCGCCGCGCGCGAGCTTGGCGGCGCAAGGCTCACCTTGCTCTTGTGCATCGTTATCGCCTTGACAGAGAGAATTGCGCCCGTGTCGCAGCATATCAGCTGGTCTTTGGTGCGCACGCAATCGCCCTGCACCGTGCCGCTCACAACGCAACCCGCGCCGACAACCTCGAAGCTTCTGTCGATGTAATAGCGAAAGAATGGAATCGCCTGTGGCTTTGGCGCGAGTGTCGCGAGGATTGCGCGCAGATTCTGGATACTCTCTGTGTCATCAAGCGCGGTAAAGACGCAATCAACCCACGCGAGGTTGAGCGAGGCGATGAGCTCTTGCAGCTCGGCTTTGACAGCCTCGCAACGTTCAATATTTACAATATCTTTATGCGTGATAGCGAC
>CAMXAV010000210.1 GCA_947179285.1 uncultured Helicobacter sp. | reverse complement strand
AGATTTCATCGATTCGTTGACCTTTGATCTCACGAGAGAACAGCGCCAAGACATTTGAGACATCGAAAACGACCTGCACAGCGCCAATGCGACACGAAGAGTCGTAATGGGCGATGTGGGTTGCGGCAAGAGCATTGTGATGTTTGCATGCGCGTTTATGGTCTCCCCGAGCCTCTGCGTGCTGCTTGCGCCAAGCGTTCTGCTCGCGCACCAACTCTACGAAGAGGCGCAAAAATTCCTGCCAAGCCTCGACATCGCGCTTGTGCTTGCGGGCAAGAATCCGCCCAATTTTCAGAGCGCGAGTCTACTCATCGGCACACATGCGCTGCTTTCGCGCAAGCTGCCGCGCGAGCCTGTGCTCGTGATGATTGACGAGCAACACCGATTCGGCGTGCGGCATCGCAATATCCTCGCCAAAATGCCGATTCGCCCGCACATGATACAATTCTCGGCAACGCCGATTCCGCGTACGCTCGCGATGATAGAATCCAACTTCGTGCGGCTTAGCCTCATCAAGCAGCAGCCCTTTGTGCGCAATGTTACGACAAGCATTGTCCGAAAAGATGGATTCCGCAATCTGCTTGCGCACCTGCACAAAGAAATCGGGCAGGGCAGGCAGGCGGCAATCATCTACCCCTTGCGTGAGGAAAGCGACACAATGCCCTACCGCTCGCTTGCAGAGGCGCGAGAGTTTTGGGAAAAAGAGTTTGGAATCGTGCATGTAACGCACAGCAAAGACAAGGACAAAGACAAAAACTTGCTTGATTTTCGCGAAAATGGCAAAATCTTGCTTGCGACAACGGTCATCGAGGTTGGAATCTCGTTGCCGCGTTTATGTACAATCGTGATTTCGGGGGCAGAACATTTTGGGCTTGCCACGTTGCACCAGCTGCGCGGGCGCGTGAGCCGCACGGGCAGCGATGGCTATTGCTTTCTTTTCACGCATAGAGACAACACAAGTCGCCTCGAATCGTTTGCTGCGACAAGCAATGGCTTTGAGATTGCCGAGCTCGACTTGAGCCTGCGCAAAAGCGGCGACATTCTCGGCGGCGAGCGGCAAAGCGGCATGGGGCTCGTGTTTTTCGACCCAACGACAGACATGGAGATTCTAAAACTTGCCCAAAAAATTCGCAAACAGGAGGGGGAGAATGCTTGATATTATCTTGATGATTTTCTTAACATTTGTCGTGCTCATCGGCGTGGGAGGGTTTTTGTATTGGGCATACAAAAATTAGCGGTTACCGTACATTATAGAAAAAGCAGCAGAAATAGGCTATAATGCGTCATCAATTCCTATCGAAGGTCGTCTATGCGCTGGGTTTTTGCGTTTGTGTTGTGTTCTCTTGGCTATGCGCTCAATATCGTCAATGGGATTGCTTTCTATGTTAATGACGAACCCGTAACGCTCTACGAACTCTACAAAACCGCGCAAATGGCAAAAATCAGCAGAGACGAGGCGCTCGAGCTGCTCATCACCCAAAAAATCCAAGACGAAGAAGTCGCGCGCTACCACCTAAGCGCAAGCGAACTCGAGATTGACGAGATGTTCCGCGAAATCGCCGCGCGCAATCGCCAAAGTGTCGAAACAATGCGCGAGAATTTGCAAGCGCAAGGTGTCGATTTGGACTTTTACCGCAACGATGTCAAGAAGCGTGTTTTGCAAAAGAAGCTCTATGCGATGATTGTCTCGCAGAATCTCGAGCTTGCCGATGAGAACGAGTTGCAACAATATTATGAACAGCACAAGGCTGATTTTCTGATTCCAACGCATATCAAGATTATCCGCTATGGCGCGAGCTCGCGCGCGCTTTTAGAACATCTTGTGTCGCAAAACTATCCGCTTGGCAGCGTTCCGCCCACGCCAAGCGGCATTGTGAGCGCGCCCGAAGAAATCGAAACAGCGAGGCTCAATCCGCAGCTCACGGCGCTGCTTATGGAAGTGCCTGTGGGGAGGTTTACGCCCATTTTCAACATCGGCGGGGAATTTGTCGCGTTTTGGGTGCTTTCAAAAAGCGGCGGCGTGGCGATGCCCTTTGAAGAATCCAAGCAATTGATTTTTGGCAAAATCATGCGCGAGAAAGAAAGCAGAGTGCTCGCAGAACATTTTGAAAAATTGCGTGCGGCGGCAAAAATCACGATTTTGCGCCTGAACTAGAAGGGAGACATGGTGAGACGAAAGAAAAAGAGATTCCATACCAACAACGAAGTACGCATTGCTGCACAAACATTGATTACCTCTAAAACCGATTTGCATGGCTATATCACCTATTGCAATGATGACTTTATCCATTATAGCGGCTATACCGAAAAAGAATTGTTCATGCAGCCGCATAGCATCATTCGCCACCCCGACATGCCGCGCACGGTGTTTAAGCTGTTGTGGGACTATGTCCAAAATGGCAAGGAGATTTTTGCGTATGTCAAGAATCTCTCAAAAACGGGGAGCTTCTATTGGGTGTTTGCCAACATCACACCATCGTATGATGCAAACAACAACATCATCGGCTATTATTCTGTGCGCCGACAGCCCACAGCCATAGGCATTCAAACCGCCGATGGGCTCTACAAGGAAATGCTAAAAATCGAGGAGACCGAAGGAATGGAGGGGGGCGAAGCGTATCTCAACAAT
>CAMXAV010000209.1 GCA_947179285.1 uncultured Helicobacter sp. | reverse complement strand
TGCCTTTGGGACCCGAACATAGACGTTGCGCGCTGTGGCTGGGAGATTAGAATCAGTGAGCAATAGTTGGAGGTGCGGCTTTAACCGCACATAATAAATATCAGAATCACAAACTAAAAGTGCGACTAAGTCTTGCCTCCATTTTTATTTCATCATCGCAAGCATTCATTAAAATGACATACCAACCACATATTTATCACAACCCAAAAAATTTCTACCCAATTCTTGTGCCACCTTGCTCGCAATTCCTGTGCCGCTAAATAAATCAAGCACCAAATCCCCCTCTTTGCTGCTTGCCAAAATCATGCGTTCCATCATCTCGCGGGGCTTGGGCGTTGGGTGGTTCATTTTCATCGTCTTGCCATGCACTTTGTTTTTGTGCCGCTCGCTCACAATCTCCCACACATCGAGGCAGAGTTTGCCATTTGGGTTTGGAAACCAACGTTTTCCATTTTTCAAAATCCCCTTGCTTTTTGCGTAGGCGATTCTTTGTGTCGATTGATATGGAATCCGAACGCTCTCGCAATCAAAATAATAATCCTTTTTGTGCATTGTATAAAACAAAATCGTTTCTTGTGCGTTGTTGAATCGCTTCTTGCTCGCGCTCATGCCATCTTTTTTATACCAAGTAATCCAATTTTGCAAAACCGCCTTGCCGCGTAAATGCTGATAGAATAATGCACAATTTGTTGGCGTGTTAAAAAGATAAAAACTCGCATGTGGTTTTAGCTTTGGAATCATCAAATCAATCCACGAAAAACTAAAATCAAAAAACTCTTGCTCATTTGCAAAAGTGTCCCACTCTGCGATACCAAGATTATATGGAGGGTCGATAATGGCTAAATCGGCGGATTGATTTGGAAGTTGTCGCAAAAAATCAAAAATGTCTTGTTGATAGATTGTGTTGATTTGCAAAACAGCACACATGCTTGCAAGAATCCCATTTAGAAATATTACTCATCTTCCTTAAAAAACTCCTGCCGAATCACGTCTTTCAAACATGCCATGCTAATGAGCTCTTTATTCTGCCGCTTCAAAACGCGCACAACAAATTCAAGCCGCTCAACATTGCTACGCACATTTGTATAATGTTCCATCTGAAATTCGAGCTCTTCGGGCGGCAAGTTTTTATAAAATTCCTCAATCATATCAAGCAATATTTCTTGATATTCGCAATTCTTAAGCTGCAACATGCCTTCAAGACTCTTAAACAACGAACCACTGCTCACAAACGCAAAAAATTCCATAATCTCGCTTGCGGGATACTCGCGCACCATCTCGCCCAAAAGCTCATAAATAAACTTAGAATCATCGCGATTCTGCTCAATCTTGCGCCAATAATCCTTGAGCGACACGGTATGCACATTCGACTTTATCGCGTCCTCATTTGGCTGCGCGAGCCCTTCTTGTTGCAACAACGCATCAAAATTCAAAATCCGTTCTCGCGTTTCATTATCAAAAATCTCTTGCAATTGGTCGTGGTGGAGTTCCTTAATCTTCGCCTTGTCGTGCCCGCGCACGATGAGCTGATGTGTGATGTCCATATTCATGCGATTCCTCCTAATGCTTGTTCGATTGCAAACGCTTGTTTGTGTTCTTTGACATCATGGCAGCGCACAATCGCCGCGCCGTTGCGCACGGCGCACAAATGCAGCGCAAGCGTCCCAGCGAGGCGCGATTGCGCGGGCACATCGCCACAAAGAGCGCCGATGAGCGATTTGCGACTCGCGCCAACGAGCAGCGGCATTTGATGATGCGCAAAATGCGAAAGCCCAGCGATGAGGTCAAGATTATCTTGCACGCGCTTGCCAAAGCCAATGCCCACATCGAGAATGATGTCGCCGCCAAAGCCCTCCTCGCGGAGCAGCGCAATCTGCTGCTCGAAAAACGAATCGACCTCGCACAGCACATGCGCATAATGCGGGTTTTGCTGCATCGTCTCGGGGCTGCCCACGATGTGCATGAGCACGACACAAGCCCCGCTTTGCGCCGCGAGCGCGCGCATTTGCGGGTCGCGCATGCCGTTAATGTCGTTGATGATAGAGAATCCCGACTCGAGTGCGAGCGCGACAATCTCGGGCGTGTAGCTATCAATGCTAAACACCACGTCTTTGGCGAGATTCTGCGTGCGAATCTCGGCAAAAACATCGCTGACGCGCGCGCGTTCCTCGTTTGGGTCAATCCAGCCGCTGCCAGGGCGGCTCGAAGCCGCGCCAATGTCGATAATGTCCGCGCCATCGTGCATCATCATGGCGATTCTCTCGAGCGCCTCGCGCCCTTGCGTGCGGCTTTGCGCATAGAAACTATCGGGCGTGAGGTTGATGACGCCCATAATCTTTGGCGCTGTTGGCTTTTTTGCCGCCGCTGCGCAATGCGGCTGCAATGTGTGCGCGAGCGCGCGCAAGCCAAACGGCTGATTCATAATCTTTTGCAAAAGCACGGGCAAGACGCGCAACGAGACGATGAGCAATGCGTCCACGCGCTCGACTTTGCCCAAAATCGCCTCTTTGGGCAGCGCGAGCTCCGCGCCAAGACTAAGCGCCTCTTGCTTCAAGATAAGCGCGGCGGGCGTCTTGAGCGCGAAAATCTCGAAATACAGAATCTCCGCCTTTTGCGCCATAATCTCTGCGCCCGCATTC
>CAMXAV010000208.1 GCA_947179285.1 uncultured Helicobacter sp. | reverse complement strand
TCGAACGACAGCGTGCCTTCGCTGCCGCAAGTTGTCGTGCAGACGCAAGAATTTCCGATAGGCAAGGTGCAAAACTCGATGCCGCTTGGGCGATTCCTCGTCCAAATCGGCGCGTTCCGCCGCGAGCAAGGCGCGCAAACATTCAAGAACAGCAACAGCCAGTTCACGCCCTACACACCCGTTGTGCGCGAGTTTGAGCTCGATGGTGCGCCGATTTATCGCGTGATGCTCTCGGGATTCAACAGCGCCGATGAAGCGCGCGATTTCATCAGCAGCCACCCACAGCTTAAAGGTGCATTTACTATCGCCGAATAAGGAGTGAGAATGCCCACACGTTCGCGAAAAACCAAAGAAACGGACATCACCGCTTCGCTCGATATTTATGGCAAAGGTGTTGCAGAAATCAGCACGGGCGTGGGCTATTTCGACCACATGCTCGAGAGTTTCGCGCGGCATGCGCTCATGGACATCTCCTTGCAATGCAAGGGCGATTTGCATGTCGATTCGCACCACACGGTCGAAGATTGCGGCATTGTGCTCGGCATGTTGTTTGCCGATTCTGTCTATCCCATCGCACAGATTGAGCGCTTTGGCGAAGCACATGTCGTGATGGACGAAGCATGCGTGCAAGCCGTGCTCGATGTCTGCAACCGCCCGTTTTTCGTGTGGGAGCTTCCACCTCTTAGCGGCGCGCTCGGGACGTTTGATTGCGAGCTTGGCGAGGAATTTTTCAAAGCCTTTGCATTCAATGCGCGTATCTGCCTCCATGTCGTGCATAAGCGCGGGCACAATCGCCACCACATCATCGAAGCCGCCTTCAAGAGCTGCGCGCTCGCCCTGCGCCGCGCGCTGGCGCAAAATGCGCGCGTGCAGATTCCAAGCACAAAGGGGCTGCTATGACAAAATTGCTCGTTCTCGATGTTGATGGCACTCTGAATGACGGCACAATCCCCTACGACACCCAAGTCAACGAGCTCAAGAGCTTTAGCGTCAAAGACGGGCTCGCCATTGTCGCGTGGCTCAAGCTTGGCGGCGATATTGCCATCATCACGGGGCGCGAAAGCCCGATTACCGACAAACGCGCATGCGAGCTCGGAATCACGCTCGTGTTTCAGGGCGTGCAAAACAAGGGCGATGTGCTGCTACAAATCGTGCAACAAAAAAATTATGCGCTCGATGAAATCGCGGTGATTGGCGATGATGTGAACGACATTCACATGTTCATGCATTCTCGGCTCAACTTCGCGCCACGCGATTGCTCGCCGCTCATTCTGCCCTATGTGAATCATCGGCTCAAGCATAAGGGCGGGCGCGGGGCGGTGCGCGAGATGATAGAAATCATCTTGCATAAGGACGGCTTGTATGATGACTTTATGGCGCTCTGGCTCTAGCCTTTATCTTTTCTTTGCCTTTTTGCTAAGCCTCGTTGGCATCTTCGTGTGGCTCATCATGCGCGAATCCCAAACCGAACAATTCGAGATTCCCGTTCCAATCGAGCTTTTCAACTTCACCTATTACAAGCTCGAAGACGGCAACATCGCGCTCGAGGCAAACGCGCCCTATGCGTTTCGCGACACAGCGCAAAGCGACCATGTCGAGCATCTCTCGCTCACGCAACTCCAAAACGAACAATACGATTTTTTCTACGCAAACACAATGCACAAAGAGGGCGATTCCCTCTTTTTTCCGCATGGAATCCTCTATCTCCAAAACGAGAATTGGTCGCTATGGAGCGAAAAGGGCACATACCATATCATCAACAAAACCTTCGAGGGCGCGGGCATTTTTTCGCTCCAAGACAGCGTGGGCAGCGTTGTAACGGGCGAAAAAATCTATTATGACTATGAGCTTGGGCTGCTCACGGGCGATAAAATCCAAAGCCGCATTATAATGGAACAAGAATGAGAATCGCCGCGCGAAGTTTTGCCGCATTGCTGCTTTTTTGTTGTGCCATCGCCGAAAAAGCTCCAAACGCGATTTCTGTTAAAGCAGACTATATCATCACCGACCAAAAGGCAGGCAAGAGCATTATTAGCGGCAATGTGCATATCACAAACGCGACCGATAGCCTCAAAAGCGATGAAGTAACGCTTTTTTTCGACCTGCAAACGCGCCGCGCATTGCGCTACGAGGCGAGGGGCGATGTGGATTTCTCGTTGCAAACCGAAGATGGGCGCAAGCTGCGCGGCAAGGCGAACCAAGCCGTCTTTATCGTTGCGACCGAGACCTACGAGCTGCATGGCAACGCCAGCGTCTCTGAAGTGGGCAAGACAAACAGCGTGGAGGGCGAAAAAATCATCGTCAACCGCAAGAATGGCTTTGCCAACATCGCGGGCAACAAAGAGGGCGAGGGCAGGCGCCCTGCGCGCATGATTTTTGAAATCGAACAAAACAAAGCAACGCCATGATGACGCTTTTAGAATCGCGCTTTCTCACATCGGCACAAACCATTCACCAAGCGCCCCCGCCGCTGCATAGCGAAATCGCGTTTGTGGGCAGGAGCAATGTGGGCAAGAGTACGCTCTTAAACAGCCTGCTTGCAAAGAAGCTCGCAAAGAGTTCGAGCACGCCGGGCAAAACACAGCTGATTAACTATTTCGAATCGCGTTGGCGCTTTGGCGATTCGCATGTCACGTTGTAT
>CAMXAV010000207.1 GCA_947179285.1 uncultured Helicobacter sp. | reverse complement strand
GAATGTGCAAGGCGATGAGCCCTTCATCGAGCCCGAGATAATCCACGCTGTGCGCGACCTTTTGGCGCAAACGCCGAGCGCGAGCATCGCAAGCGCCTTCCGCACAATCGATGCATCGCAAGCGCAAGATTCTAACTTTGTCAAGGTTGTTGTCGACAAAGACAACTTCGCGCTGTATTTCTCGCGCTCGCCCATTCCGCATGGCGCAGAGACGTATTATGGACATCTTGGAATCTATGCCTACCGCGTCTCGTTCTTGCGCCGCTTTTGTGCGCTCGCACCCGCGCCTCTCGAAAAAACCGAGCGGCTCGAGCAATTGCGCGCGCTGCATTATGGCGCAAAGATTGCGATGGCACAGGTGCAAAGCGATTCGTTTGGAATCGACACCGAAGAAGATTTGCAACGTGCCTTGCAAATGCGACAAAAAGAGGGTTGGTGATGCGTGGTGTGATTCAAACAATGAACGAAGCCAAAAGAAACGCCGACGTCAAGGCAAATGGAAAATTGTACTTGTTGAGCTATGACCTTTTGGGGCAGGGCGATATTGACAATTTGTTCGAGGGGCTCGAGCTAAGCTTTGAGGCGAACAAAGACAATGTGATTACATCATTTTCGCTCAACAGCAAGCAGGAGCGCCCCGAGTATCTCAAGTTTCTCGAAATCACCAAAGATGTCCATGCATGCGTGAGTGATTATTTTGCCCCGTTTGAACACCTGCTCGCCAATTATCGCAACATGGCAGAGGATTTGCCCCAAGAGAATTTCTTGCGCATGCGCCGATTCCTGATGACGGCTTATAATGACATTCGCGATATTGATATACATATTATCGATAAAGACTTGAGCTCGCTCAAATCCGAGCTCGACAAGCTCTCCCGTTTCTATTCCGAGTTCAAGCAGCAAAGCGGCTATACCGTGCGCTATGCGTATGAAAAAATCTTCTTGACGCAGCAGCAGAAATACAATCAACTCAACGACACGATTACGCGCACACAACACCTCATCACGCGCGCCGCGTTGCAAGAAAAGCCGCTTGCGTTGCAGATTCAATCGCGCGAAAAGGAGCTCGCCAAATACACCGACACGAGCAGCAAGGCATATTTGCTATTCGAGAAGAATCTCAAGGCAATGCGCAAACGTTATGCCGACTTGGTCTATTTTATCGGCAAGAAACGTGGCGAGCTCGAGAAGCTCTTGCGCATACGCGTGATTTTTATCGAGCGCTATTTCCCCACGTTTCGTGTCGAGTACGAACCCCTCGTCAAAGATTTTCATCATAAACTCTTGTTTATCCTCAACATCAAAGCCGCCGAGTTCGACCACAAACTATGGACACAGGCAAAACAAAGCCGCCTTGTGCGTAATTTTTTTATCAAGGCTGGAATCAATGGCACATATAGTTCCAAGACATTATTAAAATATTATTTACGCAGCATCGACAAGGAAAAGGCAAAAGAAGAAACGCTCAAACTCTTCAGCCTGCTTGAATATATCGAATCGATTAGCACAAAAAATGTTGTTTTGATACGCCGCACGTTTGATATTGCAACAAGCAATAAGGAATTACTCGAGCGATTCGATAAAGAACTCAAGATTAAGATTGTACGCGATGGCGAGGAGCTCTTTCGGCTCTCGAAGGCAAAAAAAGAGAAGCCGCGAATCGACTTGGTGCTTGCCGAGTTTGAAGTTTTTGGCATGCAATTCTTTCCGTTTATCGAACGTTTCCACAAAGAACTAGATAATGCCAACATGCCCACGATTTTTTGCTTGCTCACGCGTGAGATTTCGCCCAATCTCATGGCGCAGGCAAAGAATTGTGGGATAACACATTTCTTGAACTCCACTTGCACCGATGAGGAATTTATCGATGCGATGCGCGAGATTCTATGATTTAACTTAACACAAAGGAGCGATTATGTCGTATGTCAATGATGTTTTGGGAAAATTGCAACACAAATTTTCTCATCAAGCCGAGTTTTTGCAAGCCGTTACCGAGATTTTTGGAAGCTTGAATGTGCTTTTTGAGCGCGAACCCCGCTATCAAAAATACAACATCTTGGAGAGAATCGTGATTCCCGAACGCAACGTGAGCTTTCGCGTAACGTGGGTCGATGACAAAGGCGAGGTGCAAGTCAATCAGGGCTATCGTGTCGAGTTCAACTCGGCGATTGGTCCCTACAAAGGCGGCTTGCGATTCCACCCCAATGTGAGCGAGGGGATTATCAAATTCTTAGGCTTTGAACAAGTGTTCAAAAATTCGCTCACAGGGCTTGCGATGGGCGGCGGCAAGGGCGGCAGCAACTTTGACCCCAAAGGCAAGAGCGAGGGCGAGATTATGCGATTCTGCCAAGCGTTTATGAACGAGCTGTTCCGACACATTGGCGCGACAACCGATGTCCCTGCGGGCGATATTGGCGTTGGTGGGCGCGAGATTGGCTATTTGTTTGGGCAATACAAAAAGCTCACCAATCGCTTCGATGGCGTGCTCACAGGCAAGGCGCTTGGTTGGGGCGGTAGCCTCGTGCGCCCCGAGGCGACAGGGTATGGCGCAGTGTATTTCGCACAAGAAATGTTGAACGAAATCAACGAGAATCTCGAAGGCAAGGTTTGCTTGGTTTCTGGCGCGGGGAATGTCGCGATTTATAC
>CAMXAV010000206.1 GCA_947179285.1 uncultured Helicobacter sp. | reverse complement strand
GAAGATTCCCGAACTCGCGAAGGGTTTGGGCTCGGGGATTAAGAATTTCAAGAAAGCCGTAAAAGAAGACGATGAGCCCGAGAGCGCCGCGCAAGGCGCGCAGCCGCAGCAGCCGCAAATGTTGAATGCCCAAGCGCCACAGAATGCGGCGCAAAATGTGGCACAACCACAAAATGTCGCACAGCCACAGAACATCAACACAGCGCCCGCACAGCCACAGAGCACGCAACCGCAGGGATAAAATCCATTGCATCACACACTCAAGGATTATATCGCTCGTGTTTTGGAGCAGCCACGTGCCCAGATTCTCTTGGAGCGCCCAAAAGAGCAAAACTTTGGGCATTATGCAACGCCGCTTGCCTTTATGCTCGCCAAAGAGCGGCGCAAGAGCCCCAAAGACATTGCACTCGAGATTGCCAAGCAGCTTGAATGCGGCATTGACGACAAAATCTTCGCACAAATCCTCCCCGTTGGCGGCTTTGTCAATTTTTTCCTCGCGCCCGAGTTGCTCGCACGTTTCGCGCAAGACGCGCTCAAGAATGGCGACAATGTCGGCAGGGGGCAGCAAGGCGATAAGATTCTGCTCGAGTTTGTCAGCGCTAATCCAACGGGACCCTTGCATATCGGGCATGCGCGCGGCGCTGTGCTTGGCGATTGCTTGGCGCGTTTGGCGCGGCACTTGGGCTATGATGTCTGCACGGAATATTATGTCAATGACGCGGGCAATCAGATTGCGCTTTTGGGCTTGTCTGTTTGGCTCGCCGCGCGCGTCATCTTGGGGCTAAGCGCCACATTCCCCGAGAAATATTATCGCGGCGAGTATATCAACGAGATTGCGCAAAACGCGTTGCAAAAGCTCGGCAAAGACGCGTTTGCGCCCGAGGCAAGCGCGCAGCTGCTCGCAGAGCTCGCCACGATGGGCAAAGACATGATGCTACATGAGATTCGCGATAATCTCGCTAGTCTCGGCATTGCGTTCGATTCGTTTGTGAGCGAAAAGAGCCTCTATGCGCGTTGGGAGAGCGTGCGCGCAGAGCTTGTGGCAAAGAAGGGAATCTATGCAAGCGAGGGCAAGCTTTGGCTCGCAAGCAGCGCGTTTGGGGACGAAAAAGACCGCGTTGTCGTGCGCGATGATGGCGAGCCCACATACCTCGCGGGCGACATCATCTACCATGCCGACAAGTTCAAGCGCGATTATGATATTTATATCAACATTTGGGGCGCAGACCACCATGGCTACATCGCCCGCGTCAAGGCGGCGCTGCAATGGCTGGGCTTTGATTCTAATCGCCTCGAGATTCTGCTTTCGCAAATGGTAACGCTGCTCAAGGCGGGCGCGCCATACAAAATGAGCAAGAGGGCAGGGAACTTCATCTTGCTAAGCGATGTCGTGGCTGATGTCGGCTCTGATGTCTTGCGCTTCGTGTTTCTCTCGAAAAAGAGCGACACACATCTCGAGTTTGATGTCGAAGACTTCAAGAAGCAAGATTCGAGCAACCCTGTCTATTATGTGCATTACGCGCATGCGCGAATCCATACTTTGCTTGCGCGCGCGCAAAAGTCGCTTAGCGATTTGCAAGATGTCTCGATTGCGCCGCTTCTTGGCGCAGATTCTGCCTTGCAAAAAGATTGCGCCGATTTAGCCTTTCTTTGTTTGCAGCTGCCGCAGACTATCGAAGACGCGTTTGCAAGCCGCAATCTTGTCAAGATGACAGACTATCTCAAGAATCTCGCGGGCGCGTTTCACAAGTTTTATAACGCGCACAAAATCTTGCAACAGCCAAACGAGCTCGAGCTGCTCGCCCTTTGCGCGCTCGTTGCGCAAACGCTTCATCTTGGGCTTTCCTTGCTTGGAATCAGCGCACCAACGCACATGCAAAAAGAGGATTAGATGTATCGGCTGATTCGTCCCCTGCTTTTCGCGCTCGATGCCGAAGACGCGCATCGCTTCGTCTCGCTCTTGGGGCGCTCGTGTTTGCTGCCCCAGATTCTTGCGCGTTGCTATGCGTTCGAGGATTCGCGGCTGCATGTCCCGCTTTTTGGGCGCGTTTTTGCCTCGCCCATCGTGCTTGCGGCGGGCTTTGACAAAGACGCGCAGAATCTCAACCTCGCCGCCGCGCTTGGCTTTGGCGGAATCGAGGTTGGGACGATTACCCCAAAGCCCCAAAGCGGCAATGCGCGCCCGCGCATGTTTCGGCTTATCGAGGAACAATCGCTGCAAAACGCGATGGGTTTTAACAACAGCGGCAGCGAGGCTGTGGCGCAGAATCTCGCGCCCTCCGTGCCCTTTGTGCTGCCTGTGGGCGTGAATATCGGCAAGAACAAAGACACGCCAAACGAGCAGAGCCTGAATGACTATGCCGCGCTTTTGCGCACCTTCGCGCCGCTTGCCGATTATTTGGTCGTGAATGTTTCCTCGCCCAACACGCCAAACTTGCGCGATTTGCAAAACGATTCATTTATCACCGAGCTCTTTGGATTGGCAAAGACGATGACGCACAAGCCCATTTTGCTCAAAATCGCGCCCGATATGCCAAGCGATTCGTTGTTGCGTTTGTGCGAAAACGCCGTGCAAAGCGGCGCGAGCGGAATCATCGCGACCAACACGACAACAGATTATGCCCTAAGCAAGAACGCGCGCAACTTTGGCGGCATTAG
>CAMXAV010000205.1 GCA_947179285.1 uncultured Helicobacter sp. | reverse complement strand
GGCGGTGAAGCAGAGGGTATAAAAAGACATGGTTATTTCCAAAAGCGCAGTTTTTTCCACAATTGCGAAAGCGTGCGTGAGGGCGCGCGCAGCCTGTCGATGCGCACTTGCATGATGTTTAGCGCATGCGCAAGGGCATTGAGCCTATCGAGCGCCTCGACATCAAAGCTATTGTTTTGTTGCACAATCGCGCCATACACGGGCGTTTGCGCGGCAGCTTCCCACCAAAGCTCGCGTTGTTGCGGCACAATGGGCTGCCCCACATCGTCCGCATAGAAAAAGCGCGATTTCCACGGCTTGTGGTTGCAATAATGAATGATTTTGGGCGATTCTAGCGCCGTTTCGTATTCGGCACGCGTGAGGTTGCAGAGCCATTTTTCGCGCTTAAATGTATGCGCAAAGCTTTGCGAATCGGCAGAATCGGGCGCGAAAACCATTTGCGCGCCTTTCGCACTAAGAGTGGGCGCGAGGTAGATGCAATTCCACGCAAAGGGCAGATAGCGCACCTTGCCCATAAGCGTGGCGTTCAGCGCCTCTTGGTCATGAAACGCCGTCTTGTAGCGCGCGAGGAACGCGAAGCATTGCTCCTCGATGTTTGCCTCGCAATAGCGCGGATAGTCGAGCAGCAAGAGCCCGCTATTGAAGTTGCGATAGTTTGGAATCGTCAGGCTTTTTTTGCCTTTTTTGGGGGCAAATGTTGGAGAATATGCCTTTGGGTCTGTTACCACGCCCGCGATATTTTCGCCCAAATCGAGCGCGAAGAGCTCGCGCACATCGGCACACGCGAGCATGTCGGAATCGAGATACAGCACGCGTTGTGTGCCGCTTGGAATCACAGAAGATAGCCGCAAACGATAGCTGCTTGCGTGGTTTTTGTGGTTTGAAAAATAGGGAATGCTTGCAAAATCCTCTTCGTGCATTGCATGCAACACAACCACGCATGGATAGATTCGCTCCGCTGCCTCGCAAAAAGCCGTAAAATGTTGCGATTCCGCGCTCCCACTGCCCTCTGCAAGCAGCCCTGCGCTCGCGCTATCGGTCAAGATATGGAACACAAAGGGCAGGCGCGGCGCAGAATCCGAGCCCGCCGCTTGCCGCAAGATGCTCGCAATCAGCACTGCGGCATAGGGCAGATAGGCGCTATCGGCGCTTAGGACAATGCAATAGCAGTTTTGCTTGTTTGCCATTGCCTATTGCTAGTGTTTCGTGAATTTGGTTTCAAATATCAAGAACAACGCGCCCAAAACACCTGCCGTGAGAGACGAGCACAGAATCGTGAGCTTGGCGAGGTCGACAGATTCTTGCATAATCGTTGGGTCGAGCCCCTTGAACGCGAGCATTGTAACGAAAATCGACATCGTAAAGCCGATTCCTGCGAGCATTCCTGCGCCCAAGATGTCAATCCAGCTCACGCCATCGGGGCGCTCGGCGATGCCCATTTTTTCGCACAAGAATGTGGCAAGGAAGATTCCAACGGGCTTGCCGATAATCAAGCCGCATGCGATTCCAAGCAAGATGTTGTCGACATCGAATCGTACGCTATCGCCAATCTCAACGCCCGCGTTGGCAAACGCGAAGAGGGGCATGATGAGATACGAGCTCCAAGGGTGCAGGGCATGTTGCAAACGCATCATGGGCGATTGGACTTCTTGGGAATGCTTGATGAGGTGCGCGACCGTGTGCGCTTGGTCATCGCTTAGAATGTCGCGGTCGCGGTTTTTGTCTTCGTCTTGCATTTCCTTGATGTCGCTTGAGCTCTTCTTGAAATAATCCAAAACGCTCAATTTTGAGCCCGCTGGAATCGTGAATGCGAGCGCCACAGCGGCGATGGTCGCATGCACACCGCATGCATGCACGCAGAGCCACAGCGGCACGCCAAGCACGAGATAGGGCACGAGCGAGCGCACGCCGAGCTTGCCAAGAATCACGAGGAAAACGAGAATCGCAACGGCAGCGCCGAGATATTCAAGCTGCAAGTTGGTTGTGTAGAAAATCGCAATCACGATGATTGCGCCCAAGTCGTCCGCCACAGCGAGCGTTACGAGGAACACTTTGAGAGCCACAGGCACGCGGCTGCCGAGCATGAGCATCACACCGAGTGCGAAGGCAATGTCGGTTGCCATCGGAATCCCAAAGCCGTTTTCAGAGGGTGTGCCCATATTGAGAGAATAATAGATGAGCCCGGGGACAACCATTCCGCCAAGCGCGGCGAGCACGGGGAACGCCGCCTTTTTGAAGCTCGCAAGAGCGCCATAAATCAGCTCGTATTTAATCTCGAGCCCGACAACGAGGAAGAAGAACGACATCAGCACATCGTTAATCCAATGTTCCATAGAGAGCTCGATAGGCGCACCGCCCCAGCTAAAGCCCCAATGAAAATGCCACAAGGCACGATACATATCGCCAAGCGGTGAGTTGGCGACAATCATCGCCAACACAGCGCAAAGAAAAAGAAAAATCCCGCTAAAAGATTCGCTCGCAACGATTTTCTTTAGCATTCCCAACACGCCGCCATTGCCATTTTGTGCGTGAGTACTCATGTTACAATCCTTTTGATGAAGTTAGATACGCCTCAATCCCCAATTTGTGAGAAGATAGCCTCTCACGGGCAAGTGATAATAGGCAGCAACAACGGCTTTATAGCCCTGAATCTGCCGCACATATTCTTCTTTG
>CAMXAV010000204.1 GCA_947179285.1 uncultured Helicobacter sp. | reverse complement strand
CTCCAATTTTCATGCCAAACATTCCCCCTCCCTTGCGGAGGGGGGCAGGGGGGTGGGTTGTCATGTTGAGGCAAAGCCGAAACATCTCGTCATTGTGAGCGAGCAAAGCGAGCATGGCAATCGACCGTATCGGTCGTTCAAAGACGGTAGATTGCTTCGCTCACGCTCGCAATGACAGAAATGGCGCATACAAAATTTTCATTGTCATGTTGAGGCGATAGCCGAAATATTTCATGGTTTCTCATGTCCCTTGATTTCGCACTTGCATGCGCGTTTGGAAACAAATCGCCATGATATTCCCTATCCATTTTATTGCATTTTTGCCGATATAGTAGTACCATATCGGAAAAAGGAGGCAGAAATGCGCGGTTTCATTCTAACGACACTGCTTGCAGGCATGATGTTTGCAGCTACGGCGATTCAGCCCGTTTCTAACGGCAAAATCGAACAAATCCCAGCGAGTGAATTTGAGAATGTCAAAAAGACATTCAAAACACTCAAAAAGGTAACAGATTCAAAAGGGAGAGCGATTGTTGCCGATATTCCTCTTGACCCTGCGACCGATGAAGTCTTTCAGTATGCGCTCGGTGGCAACAAAACAATGCTGATTGTTGTCAACAAGGGACAAAGGAGTTTTTTGGGTGATACGATTATTCGTCCAGCTACACTTGAGCTTGGGAAAACGCTATGTGCTTATCTTGGTAGCCATGACCCAGATACAACGGTTCCAGGGGGACCACAAGACCCACGTGTGGCAATCAATTCTGCTGGCGGTTGGTTCTATTTTACCAAGTATCCCGCGGGAGAATTGGTCATTATGGAAAGAAGTTCAGACCCAAAGAACAACCCCTCATTTTACTTTACCCTTGCTGGTGGAAAGCCTACTGTTCGACGTGTTCGGACACCAAATCTTACAACACAGAGTGTAAGTGCGCCTAAGGCTATTCCACTCAATGAATGGGTCTATATTCAAGGCAGGCAACAAGGGTTGGAACATAGTGTGGGTTGGAAGACGGCAAATGACGAAAGTACTGCCACAACAACTTTTACCAATTCAGAAGCACCAGTTAACGTTTTTGGTGGTAGTTTTTTTGATATGGGTTTTGTCAAATTACCGCTTGGTTCAATAAAAGTACCGCCCTGCACTTTGTATGAAGAAAATAGTGGAGTAGGATGTCAGACTTCATGTATAGGCAATGCGAGTAATTATATGCCACCAAGGCAACAAGGGTTTCGTGTGAAAGAATTTTTTTGGAATTCTAAATCTCCCTTGTTTGCGCTCATGAATAATTACAATGCAGCTGAAAAAGAGCTATTTCAGCCGACCAATACTTTTGGTTTTGATATTGATTTAATTAATGCATTGATAGATAGCTATGATGAACGTGGCACAAACAACACCGTTTTAATATTTGAAGATATTGGAATTCGAGATGCCAACATTGACCTCTATCTCAATAACCTAAGTAGTCCAACAGTGTATGGTTTTGATTTGCGTCGATTACCCACCGTAGATTATTGATTAAGGAGCACACAATGAATACCCTCAACACAGCCATTCCATCATGGTTACAATCCACATCAACATCGTCATCGCAGATACGTCAGCTCAATACAAAAGAAATTGAAGAGCTTGCAGAGTATGTCAAAGCAACGAGTTACGAGATTCCCAATATCAAAAATCGCCGTTTTGAAGATTTTATGTCGGGAATCATGTGGAATAAGAAGCTTCCCGAAAATGGTTTCTATGCGCCGCCGGGCACAATTTCTCGCATTGGCGAAACGGCAAAACAAACGAGTGCTAGTAGTATATATGCAATCTTTAACGACAAAGAAATCTGGAATGATAAGGCGAACGCAAACACCATCAAAACGGCTTTTGGCGAGATGCGCGTCTCGCTCAAGCTGGACGGATACTATTACGACCTCGACAGCCTCAAGGAATTGAGCTTTCTTGATACATTCAATGATGGTTTCATTACCAAAGAAGATTACTTTGCCGATAAACTTATTTTGCGTGGCTATGACGAAGACGGAAACGAGATTGAGCTGAACTTTCTCGATGTCGTGGGGCAGTTCGACCTTACCGAGCTCTATAATGACAAAAAAACAATGCTCAACAGCACGCAGCGCAGTTTGGACGCAAGCAACGCATGGCGCGCGCAACAGAATGGATTCCCGCCGCTTAGTGCTGCGTATCAGAATCTCCAGCTCTCGCTGTATGGCAACAGCAGCTACCGCGCCGAAGTCAGCTACCAAAAACACGACACGAAAAACACGATTGCGTTTTTCGAGAGCTATGCCGACAAAAATGGTTGGATTGATTTCAAAAACGATGATGTGGCGCGGCGAATCTTTGATAGCCAAAGCTTGCAGCTCGCCTATCGCAAGGTTGGCGCTGATGGCGCATTGCGTCTCGAAAAAATCAGCTTTGCGACAAACTATAATAAGAATCTCGACGTTTTTAACGCTGAAGTACCCGATGATAAGACGGGAATCAATGTCAAAATGCAGCAATATATGGTTGGCATGCGCGTGGGAAACCCCGACTTCGACCGCAGGGCGATATTTTCGGCAGTCGTGAATCAAGAGCCCATCAATGGTTATAATTATTGGATTGGACCAAGCCCGATTCTAAACGCCCAAGCCTTTAGCGATGTTACGGGGCTCGCCTATACC
>CAMXAV010000203.1 GCA_947179285.1 uncultured Helicobacter sp. | reverse complement strand
CTCAATATACAATGGCATCGTTGTTGTGATTCCAACAATCTTGCCGCTCACAATCGCCACAGCGCCAAACTCGCCCATTGTGCGCGCATTTGTGAGAACCATTCCATAAAAAAGCCCCCATTTGATATTGGGCAGGGTTACATGCCAAAACGTCTGCCAACCGCTCGCGCCGAGACTTAGCGCGGCTTCTTCTTCTTCCTTGCCCTGCTCGCTCATGAGCGGAATCAGCTCCTTTGCGACAAACGGAAACGTGATAAACGCGCTCGCGAGGACGATTCCGGGCAATGCGAACATGATTTGGATTCCAAGCGAACTAAGCGTCTGCCCGAAAACGCCGCTGCTGCCAAACAGCAGCACGAACATGAGCCCCGCGATGACGGGCGAGATGGCAAAGGGCACTTCGAGCAGTGTGGTTAGAATCGTCTTGCCTCGAAAATCAAATTTAGCAATCGCATAGGCAAGCAGGATTCCAAAGACGCTGTTGAGCGGCAACACAATGAGCGCGACAATGAGTGTCAGGCGAATCGCCTTGAGCGTGTTTTCCTCGCTAATCGCCGCAAAATAGGCATTGAGCCCTTCGGCAAACGCCTCGGCAAACAATGTAAAAAGCGGCAGCAACAGCACGAGCGCGAAGAAGGCGAACGAAAAAACGACACAGATTGGCTTTAGGATTCTAGGCTCGACATTCATTGTCGCCCCCATTTTTGCAACGCGTTGATGCCGAGCAGAAGCACGAACGAGACAAGAATCATGAACACGCCCACAACGCTCGCGCCGACATAGTCATGCGATTCAATCTTGCCCACAATCACGACAGGCAGAATCTGGCTCTCGAACGGAATGTTGCTCGAGACGAAAATCACCGAGCCATACTCGCCAAGCGCGCGCGCAAAGGCGAGCGCAAAGCCTGTGAGCGCGGCGGGCAGGAGCGAGGGCAGAATCACGAGCACAAAGGTTTGGGCAAAGTTTGCGCCCAAGCTCCGCGCCGCTTCGACACTCTGCACATCGAGGTCTTCGATGACGGGCTCGAGCGTGCGCACGACAAAGGGCAAGCCGATGAACACGAGCGCGGCGCACACGCCAACGAAATCTTTGCGCGATTCGCCAAAGAGCTCGATGACGCCGCCCAAGAATCCGTTGGTGCTGAAGAGATAGGCGAGCGCGATTCCCGCAACGGCTGTGGGCAGCGCGAAGGGCAAATCGACAAGCGCGTCCATCAACGATTTGCCCCAAAAGTTGTAACGTGCGAGCGTCCAAGCGACCACAAAGCCGCAGACAAGATTGCACAGCGCGGCGCAAAACGAGGTTGTGAGCGAGAAAAAGAGCGCGTTTTGTACCTGTTTGTCGATGATAGTCTGCCAGAATCCCGCCGCGCCGATTTGCATGCTATATACGACAAGCACGGCGAGTGGGATAAAGATGAGCAGGCTCATATAGGCAATGCCGATTCCAAACGACAGCCCGAAGCCGGGCAAAATGCTTGGCTCTACAAAACGTATGCGCACACAATCTCCTTTAGAATCTACTAATTATTTTTTGCTTTTGATGGTTTCAAAAAGCTTGTCGAACTCGCCACCATCGCTGAAATGGCGCTTTTGCGCCTCTTGCCAGCCCCCAAAATCTGCAATCTTGAAGAACTCGATGGGCTTGAAATAATGCGTGTATTTCGCGAACACTTCGGCATCGGTTGGGCGGTAGAAATTCTTTGCGATAATCTCTTGCGCGTCTTTTTCATAGAGATAGCGCAGATATTCTTCAGCCACAGCCTGCGTGCCCTTTTGCTGCACAACCGCATCGACAATGCTCACGGGCGGCTCGGCGAGAATGCTCACGCTCGGCGTAACGATGTCGAACTTGCCCTTGCCGATTTTTTCAATCGCCAAAAGCGCCTCGTTTTCCCACGCAATCAGCACATCGCCCACGCCACGTTTCACAAAAGTGTTTGTCGCCCCGCGCGCGCCCGTGTCGAGCACGGGGACATTCTCGTAAAGGCGCACCATATAATCGCGCGCCTTTGTTTCATCGTTGCCGTTTGCCTTTAGCGCATAGCCCCACGCGGCGAGATGATTCCAGCGCGCGCCGCCCGATGTTTTGGGGTTTGGGGTGATGACTTTGACATCATCGCGCACGAGGTCGTCCCAATCTTTGATACCCTTCGGATTGCCCTTGCGCACGAGGAAAACGATGGTCGAGAGATAGGGCGAGCTGTTTTGCGGCAGCCGCGCCTGCCAATCACTCGGAATTTTACCACTTTTTTGCGCAATCGCGTCAATATCAAACGCGAGCGCGAGCGTAACGACATCGGCAGGCGAGCCATCGATGACGCTTCGCGCCTGCGTGCCCGAGCCGCCGTGCGACTGCGACACCTTGACAGAATCGCCCGTCTTTGCCTTGTAATACTTCTCAAACGCGATGTTGTACTCTTTGTAGAGCTCACGCGTTGGGTCGTACGACACATTGAGCAAGGAATACTCGGCAGCAAGGGCGAGATTCCAACCAAGCGCGGCAAGCAGCGCAGCGCCTTTGAGGATTTTTTTGGTTTCCATAAGAAACCTCCTTTGAATTAAGATGCGGTAGCATAGCAGAATTTTCTTTAAATATCACTAAATTTTTTGCCTTTTTTGAGAAATATAATATTTTTTTGATAAAATTATCAATGGTAATAATTTTAATACGACAG
>CAMXAV010000202.1 GCA_947179285.1 uncultured Helicobacter sp. | reverse complement strand
CCATCGCAACGCCCGCAATCAGGCTATGAATCGGAATCCCCGCGGCAGCGAGCGCCAAAGAGCCGCCACAGACGCTTGCCATCGAGCTGCTGCCATTGGATTCGAGAATCTCGGAGACAATGCGCACGGTCTGCGCGTCTTTGTTCACGAGGCTCGATTCAAGAGCGCGCCGCGCGAGGTTGCCATGCCCGAGCTCGCGCCTGCCCGGCGAACCGATTGTCCCAACCTCGCCCACGCAAAATGGCGGAAAGTTATAGTGCAGCATGAATCGTTCCTTCTGCCCCATTTTGTCGCTCAAGAGCTCATAGCTTTGCGCGTCATTGTCGCTGCCAATCGTGGCGGTAACGAGCGCCTGCGTCTGCCCGCGCGTGAAAAGCACAGACGCATGCACACAGGGCAAGAAGTTGGTGCGAATCGCAATCGCGCGCACATCGCGCAAGCCCCTGCCATCGGCTCGTTTTTTGTCGTTTAGAATAATCGCGCGTACGGCTTGTTTTTTGAACTTTTGCAACATCGAATCGACACTCTCTCTTTCCCAGCCCTGCGCAACCACATGCGAATCGGCGAGAATCGATTCAAGCACAGCGGCAAGCTCGCTTGCGCGCTCGCTCTTCGCCATTGCCTGCAACGCCGCATAGACGGGCTCGCGGTAGTTTTGCGCGATGAAGTCATAGATTTCTTGCGAATCGATGTCGGGGCATAGCGCAACGTTTGTTTTTGTCTTGGCGCACGGCGCGAGATTTTGCGCATAGATGGCGCTTTTTTGGGCAATCTCGTTTTTGGCAAAATCGAGAATCTCCACGAGCTCCTTTTCGGGAATCTCGCTCGCATCGTTGTCTTGCGCTATGCTGCGCATTTCTATCATCAAGAGATTGTCATGCACGCCCGAGACGAACAAGTCGAGCGTGCTTTGGTTGAGCTCCTCAAGCGTTGGGTTCAAGCGAAGTGCGCCGCCGATTCTGCCCACGCGTACGGCGCATGCGGGCTGGCTTATCGGAATGTCCGACACAAAAAGCGCGGCAGAGGCGGCGTTGAGCGCGAGCGTTTGCAGGTCGGTTTGTTTGTCGCTGCTCAAGACAAGCACGGTGATTTGCGTGGGGTAATAGAACCCTTTTGGAAAGAGTGGGCGCAATGTGCGGTCGATGATGCGCGATGTGAGCGTCTCGAACTCGCTTGGCTTGCTCTCGCGCTTGAAAAATCCGCTTGGAATCTTGCCCGCGGCGTACGTTTTTTCGATGTATTGCACCGTGAGGGGCAAAAAGTCGCCCAAGCTGCTGCTCGTAAAGTCGCTGCATATCGTGGCGAGTACGACACTATCGTTCACCTGCATGAGCACGGCGCCGTTTGCCTGTTTGGCGACTTCATCGAGCCAAAAAATTTCGTCATGGGTCTTGGTTTCTATCGTTTTTTTCACGCTTTCTCCTTATTGTGCTTATCATGTTCTTGGGCAAAGAATCCCTTGCCCAAGAGCTCTTCGGCTTTTTCTTGTGGTATTTTTTCGTATTTTTCGTAATAATCCGCAACCTCGACAAAATGCACGGGGCGCAAGACGGTGTAGATGTTGTCGGCGACATCGCGCAACAAAAGCTCTACATCGGCGGGCATGATGGGCACGGCAACGCTCACGCTCTTTGCTTGGCGATTGATGCATGACTTGATGGCTGTGGTAATCGTCATGCCGCTGTCGATTCCCTCGTCGACAATGATGATGTCCTCGTTTTTGAGCGAGTTAATCATCTCGCCCTTGCGCACCTTGTAGATTGTGCTTAGAATCTGCTCTTCGTATCGCCGCTTCGCCTCGCCATAGATATAATCATTGCTGATTCCAAACGAGGAAATGAGCGCGTCATGCGTGATGATGTCGTTGGTTTCGCTGACCATTGCAATCGCGCATTCGGGGTTCACGGGCGCGGGAATGCTCGCCGTAAAGAGCAAGTCATATTCTGCGCCAAGAATCTTGGCGAGGTTGTGCGCAAACAGCACGCCGCCAAACGAAATGGCGATGACAAGAATCTTGCGCTTGCGCATTTCGGCGATGGGCATAATCTCGACCAAACGCGCGAGCGCATCATCGCGGTCTTTAAACTTCTCGATTCGCGCCGAGAGTGCGCTATTTTGCTGCGCCACCGATTGTTCCAATCAAAGGTTTGACATCGTTGTCGATGAAACGTAATCCAATTCCCATATAGACTCCTGATAGATTCGAGTTCATGACATTGTCCCAGCCCACGAACGCATCGATGTAGCGCAACAATGTGTAGCGCAAATAGGCGCGCACATGCGGCGATGTGCCGCGTACATCGAGCTTGCTGCCGAAGTCGTAAATGTCCAATGTCATCTTGAGCTTGTTGTGCAATGCGAAATAGTCGATTCCGCCGCCCGCGCTGCTTTCGATGATTCCCGCGCGAAAGAGCCAATCGCCATAGCGCTTGCCAAGCTGCGCGCTGAAATAGTATTTGTCCTTGTCGCCCTTTTTGGGCAGAATCGGCTCGCCGTTTGCATCAACGCGCGAGTAATTGTCTGTGCCCACGACCTCGCCCATGTAGTAGTAGGTTGGGTTGGGGATATAATTGACCGAAAAAGCGCCCCTCGAGCGAGAATCGCGCATCAAATATTCGGCGCGCATGCCGAGCTCGATTTGGCTTTTGTCGATTGCGCCAAGGACATTATCGAGCCGATTCACCAT
>CAMXAV010000201.1 GCA_947179285.1 uncultured Helicobacter sp. | reverse complement strand
GTATAAGCGACAGAAGCTTGCTTATATAAACGCGCCATAGCATGGCAGCGTTTAAGAGCACGCTAACCGATTTTTGGCTACAATTTGGGCAAACGGAGAGAATGATGAGCAAAGATTCTAAAGATTCCAAAACGACCTACGACCCCGCACAAGTCGAATCGGCATATTATGCGATTTGGGAAAAACGTGGCTATTTCGAGCCAGAGAGTGCGAGCAAAAAGCCGCCCTTTTGCGTGATGTTGCCGCCGCCCAATGTTACGGGCAGGCTGCATATCGGGCATGCGCTCAACCAAACGTTGATTGACATCATCGCCCGCTACAAGCGCATGGACGGCTATAATGTCTTGTGGCAGCCCGGCGTCGACCACGCGGGGATTGCCACGCAAACGATTGTGAGCAAGCAGCTTGCCAAAGAGGGGCTTAGCAAGGAATCGCTTGGCAGAGAGGCGTTTCTCAAGCGCGTTTGGGAATGGAAAGAGCAAAGCGGCTCGCAGATTCTGCAACAAATGCGTTCGCTCGGCGCGTCATGCGCGTGGAATCGCACGCGTTTCACGATGGACGAAGGGCTCGCAAATTGCGTCAAAGACGTTTTCTGCCGCCTGTATGACGAGGGCTTTATCTTTCGGGGCGAATACATGGTCAATTGGTGCACCAATGACGGGGCGCTTAGCGACATCGAAGTCGAGCACCACGACAACAAAGGACATCTCTACCACCTGCGCTACCCGCTTAGCGACAAGAGCGGCGCAATCATCGTTGCGACCACGCGCCCCGAGACATTCTTTGGCGACACAGCCGTAATGGTGCACCCCGAGGATTCGCGTTATGCACATCTCATCGGCAAAAAGGTGATTCTGCCGCTTGTGGGGCGCGAGATTCCGATTATTGCCGATGCGGCTGTCGATAGAGAGTTTGGGAGCGGCGCGGTGAAGGTAACGCCCGCGCATGACCCAAACGACTATGAGGTGGGCAAGCGCCATCAGCTGCCCTTTGTCGTGGTGTTTGATTTCAAAGGAATCCTAAACGCGCATGCGGGCGATTTTGCGGGGCTCGAGCGGCTTGCGGCGCGCGAAAAAATTGTCGCAAAGCTGCAAGAAATCGGCGCAATCGAAAAAATCGAGGAGCACAACAACCAAGTGGGGCGCTGCTACCGCTGCGGCAACGTGATTGAGCCCTATATCTCCAAGCATGGTTCGTGCGCAAGGAACTTGCCAATGACGCTATCAAGGCGAGCAATGCGCGGCGACTGTTCTACCCCGAACAATGGAAAAATAATTATAACGCGTGGATGCGCGAGCTGCGCGATTGGTGCATTAGCCGTCAGCTTTGGTGGGGGCATCGAATCCCTGTTTTTTATTGCCAATGTGGGCATGAGTTTGCCGCGCAAACAGAGCCCACAAGCTGCCCCAAATGCGGCTCGCACGAGATTACTCAAGACCCCGATGTGCTCGACACATGGTTTAGCTCCGCACTTTGGGCGTTTAGCACGCTTGGCTATGCGAATGGCGCTTTTGGCAAGGGCAGCGTCTATGACGCGGACGATTTGCGGCGATTCTACCCCAACACTTTGCTCATCACGGGCTTTGATATTCTGTTTTTCTGGGTTGCGCGCATGCTCATGATGGGGCAGCATCTGCTCGGCGAACTCCCGTTTCGCGATGTCTATCTGCACGCGCTCGTGCGCGATGAGAATGGGCAGAAAATGAGCAAGAGTCTTGGCAATGTGATTGACCCGCTCGAGATTATCCAAAGCCACAGCGCGGACGCATTGCGCTTTAGCCTCGCCATTTTGTGCGTGCTTGGGCGCGACATTCGCCTAAGCCGCTCGCAGCTTGACATTAGCAAAAATTTCACAAACAAGCTCTACAACGCCGCGCAATTTCTGCTGCTCTATCATCAAAATTTCGCGGCAAAAGCGCCCCAAACGCCGCTTGGGCGCTACATGCACTCGCGCCTTTCGCGCGCCACAGAATCTGTGCGCGAGGCGCTCGATTCGTATCGTTTCAATGACGGCGCGAGCGTGCTCTATCGCTTCTTGTGGGGCGAGTTTTGCGATTGGGGAATCGAGCTTGCGAAGGCAAACAAAGAATCGATTCCCGAGCTTGGCGCTGTGTTTTTGGAATCGATGAAGCTCCTCCACCCGTTCATGCCTTTCATTAGCGAGTATCTCTATTCTCTTTTGAGCGGCGTTGCGCTTGAATCGCGCGATTCGATTATGATAATGCCCTATCCCAAAGCCGAGTTTTTCGAGCCAAGTACCGAAGAAAGCTTTGCAAACATCATCGACACAATCATCAGCATTCGCCGCCTCAAGGCAAACCTCGACATGCCCTCCGCACAGCTTGCGCGCGTTTTTGTCAAAGGCGAGAATCTCGATTCTGCCTTGTTGCAAACCTTTGTGCCGCAGCTTTGCAAGGTGCAAACGCTCGAGATTGTGCGCGATGTCCCGCCCAATTGCCTCGCCGACATTGGCGAGCATGTCGCCGTTTATGTCGAAAAAAGCACGCTCGATTTGCGCCCCATCATCGAGCGCCTACACAAACAAGCCGAGAAAAATCATAAAGAAAAAGAAAAACTTCAAGCCATGCTAGCCAACGAAAAGTTCCTCGCCAACGCGCCTGCGGAATTGGTGCAAAAAAATCGCGATTCATTGGAAAAACTCGAAACCAAATTGGCTAGAATCGCCGAGGAATTGCGACAAC
>CAMXAV010000200.1 GCA_947179285.1 uncultured Helicobacter sp. | reverse complement strand
ATATGCCGATGTGCTCAAAGAGGGCGTGTATAGCGACTTCGAGAATCGCGAGCGGCTGCTGGCGCTGCTGCGCTTCGCGTCAAGCAACGGCGATTCTGCTGTGTCGTTTGCCGACTATAAGGCGCGCATGGGCGAGGGGCAGAAGGCGATTTTCTATATGCTCGCCCAAAATGGACAAGACGTGCGCCAATCGCCGCTGCTCGAGCGCTTCAAGAGCCGCAACATCGAGGTGCTATTCTTTGAATCGGTAACAGATTCTTTTGTGATGCCAAGCGTGCATGAGTTCGATGGCGTGCCGCTTTGCGCTGTGGGCAGCAAGCAGGCAGACGAGATGTTTGGCGAAGACAAAATCACGACAGAGGACGAAACAAAATTTGCGCCACTTGTGAGCGCGTTCAAGAGCGCCTTGGGCGAGCGCGTTGCCGATGTCAAACTCTCGCGCCGCCTGCTCGATTCGCCCGCGTGCGTGGTCTATCCCGATGATGATGTCGCGATGAAGAATATTCTTAGGCAAATGGGGCAAAAAGTCCCCGAGAGCAAGCCCACGCTCGAGCTAAACCCAAGCCATGCGCTGCTTTCCTCGCTGCTCATCGCGGGCGATTCTGCCAAGATGGGCGAATATGCCTCGCTGCTGCTCGATGAGGCGCTGCTGCTCGAGGGCGGAACGCTCAAAGACGTGCATGGCTTTGTGCAAAGGCTCAATGCCATTTTGCAGCGTGCGCTGTGAATAAAAAGCTTTTTTTAAAGCACTTTTGCTAGAATCGTTGTTTTATCCAATCGATTAGGGGGGTTGATGAGACATTTTCTTAGCTTGAAGGATTTCACGAAACAGGAAATCGAGGAGATTATTACCCTGTCTTTAGACATCAAAAAGAATCACAAGAGCGGCAAGAGGGATTTGCTGCTCAATGGCAAAACTTTGGCAATGATTTTTGAAAAAAACTCAACGCGTACGCGCGTGAGTTTCGAGGCTGGAATCTACCAACTTGGGGGAGTTGGGTTGTTTTTGTCCGACAAAGACTTGCAGCTTGGGCGCGGCGAGGAGATGAAAGACACCGCCCGTGTGATTTCGAGCATGGTCGATTTGGTTGTGATGCGCACAACCTCGCATACGCGGCTCTTGGAGTTTTCGGAATACTCGTCTGTGCCCGTCATCAACGGCTTGAGCGACTTGTATCACCCTGCGCAATTGCTCGCCGATTATCTAACGATGGTCGAATGCGGCAAGGGCGAAAACCCCGTGATTGCGTACGTTGGCGATGGTAACAACATGTCGCATTCATGGCTCATGCTCGCCTCGATTATGGGCTTTGAGCTGCGAATCGCCACGCCTCGCGGCTACGAACCCTCGGTTACAATTTATCAAGACGCATTGAGCTTTGCCGAAGAAAGCGGCGCGCGCATTATCCTTTTGAGCGACCCGCAAGAGGCAGTCGAAGGCGCTGATGTCGTTGCGACAGACACATGGACATCGATGGGGCAAGAGGAGGAGAAGCAGCAAAGGCTCAAGGATTTCAAGGGCTTTTGCGTGAACACAAAGCTGCTTAGCAATGCCAAAGAAGACGCGATTTTCTTGCATTGTCTGCCTGCCTATCGCGGGCAGGAAGTCAGCGACAGAGTGCTCGAAGGCTCGCAAAGCGTGGTGTTTCTCGAGGCAGAGAATCGGCTGCATATCCAAAAAGGAATCATGGTTTGGCTCGAACGAAAAAGATAAGGGGCGGCTCGCTCGATAGCCATGCCCTGATTCTGCAAGGGATTGAGAGCAAGCTTCTGCGCGCAAAGCGCGAGAACCGCGCCACAGTGCATGACGAAGGGGCTTGCACAGACGAGCGGGGCAGCAGCTTTGGAATCGCACGATTCGCCACCATGCGCCGTTTAAAGACAACGAGCCCTATTGCATGAAAATGTCGGGGGTCGATTATATGCTGCTTCCCGAAGAAATGCTCTGCCACCTGCTCGATTTGCTGCATGCGAGCTACGAGGAGCGCTATTGTATGGAGCTTGAACGCGAGATTGCGCGGCAGATGCCACGTGATTTTGACGATATATGGGAAGTCGCGATTGAGGAGATTAAAAAGAGCAACAAGGGCTTTTTGAACATCGACCCCGAATCGCTCGTCTTGTCTATCAAGAAGCAGCACCCGAACCTTTTCATGCGGTTTGATTTCGAATTCTAGGAGCAGCCATGCTAGATTTAGAACAGTTCGGTGCCTATTGCAAGCCCGGTCCGCGCTACACTAGCTACCCAACCGCAAACGAGTTTCGCGAGGATTTTGCCTACACGCATTATTTAGAATCGCTCAACGCCACGCCCAGCGCGCCGCTGTCGCTATATGTTCATCTGCCCTTCTGTCGCTCGGCATGCTATTTTTGCGGTTGCAACTCGATTTATACGAGCAACGCGGGCAACAAGACGCGCTACATCGACTATCTCGCCAAAGAGCTCGCGCTTTTGCAAGATGTGCTCGACACGCGCCGCGAGGTTGTGCAGCTGCATTTTGGCGGCGGCACGCCCACGTTTATGAGCCCCGAAGAGCTCGATAGAATCCTGACGATTCTGCATGCCACCTTTCCCAATTTCGCGCCCGATTCAGAAAACAGCTGCGAGGTCGACCCGCGCTTTTTCAGCGCCGAACACATGCATGTTTTGCGCAAGTGGGGCACGAACCGCTTGAGCTTTGGCGTGCAAGATTTCGATGCCAATGTGCAGCAGGCAATCCACC
>CAMXAV010000199.1 GCA_947179285.1 uncultured Helicobacter sp. | reverse complement strand
TGCGTCTATGTTATGCCTTACGGCTCGAACATAGACGTTGCGCGCTGTGGCTGGGGGATTGGAATCAAGAGCAATGGCAGATACAAAGTGCGACTAAAGCCGCACCTCCAAACAAAACACAACAAAACAAATCAAGCCAACATCAAACCCCTAAAACTTCTTCTCATTCACATCATTCACAATCTTTGCCGTAATCGAATCAATCGCGTTGCTAATATCCTGCGAGTTGCTCGCAATCTCGACATTTTGCTGCGTGATTCCCTCGAGCTGGTTCACGGCTTCGTTAATCTGCGAAATGCCTTGCGTCTGCTCCTTAATCGCCTCTGCCATATCGTTAATGCTCTGCACCAAAACATTCACATTCGCCTCAATCTCGCTAAGGCTCTTGCCCGTTTTCTCGGCGAGCGTGCGCACCTCGTCTGCCACAACGGCAAAGCCGCGCCCGTGCTCGCCCGCCCGCGCGGCTTCAATCGCGGCGTTGAGCGCGAGCAAATTGGTTTGGTCGGCAATGTCACGAATCACGCTCACGACATTGCGAATGTCCTCTGCTTGGCGCGTAACCTCGCTCGTGCGGTCGCTCACGTTTTGCATTGAGCTCGTAATCTGCTCAATCGCCGCTGCGGATTCTTGCAACGATGATGCTTGCGTGTTCGTGCTTGTCGAAAGCTCTTGAATGGCGCGATTCAAGTCGCCCGAGGCGTTGCCAAGCTCTTGGGCAAACGCCGCGCTGGCACGCAACATTTTCTTAATCTCCTCGCCGAGCGTGTTGGTTACAATCTCAACGCGCCCCTTGGCGTTTGCCACCTCTGTCGTAAAATCAAGCTTTGTATAGCTATCAAACACGCGTGAAATCTCGTTCGTATCGCTCCCGATGTTGTCTTGCAACACATCGAGCATTTTATTGAGCACATCGCGAAGCTCGATGAGCTTGGGGTTGGCGGGGGTGGCGGTGATGCGCGCGGCAAGATTGCCATGCTCAATCTCTTGCGCTGTCTGTGCGCTTTGCGTAATCGCTTGGCTGTCTTGCTCGAGCATATCCTGCGTGCGCTGAATGTTTTGGTTAATCACATCTGCCAAATGGGCAATCTCGTCTTCGCATGTTGGCTTAACAAGCACAGGCGGCGTCTCGCGTTTGTGGTTGAGATAGTCAAAAAATTCAAACAGCAGATTCGACATAATATGCAGCCGCTTCACAACCGTGCTGCGCATATAGAAGAAGAGAATCGCGACAATCACGACAATAGAGATGAGAATCGCAGCGATGATGGTTAGGCTCATTTGCGACACAGCGGCATACACAGATTCTTCGGGCGCAACCGTGAGCACGCCCCAATGCGCAATGTCTTCGCCAATCTCGAAAGACGCAAACGAGATGTAGCTCGTGCGCCCCTGATAGTCTTTGAAATTCATAATGCCGCTCTCTTTTCTCTTGAGCGCCTCCAAGACAGCCACCACGCCAGGGTCTTTGTTGAAATCCGTCAATGGGCGCGTGAGAGCGTTCTTGTCGTGGTGAATGGCAACCACGCCATCTTCGGCAATCAGCATGCGAAAGGAGTTTTCAAACACGCTTTGCGATTGTTCCAAGAAGATGTCGGCAAACTTTGATAAATCAGCGAGAATGCCCACGACACCGATGACTTTATTATTTTTAATGATGGGGCGGTTCATACCCACAGCGACCATTTCGCCCATATTGGCGACGTTTTGGAACGTGGGGCTGCCCAAAACGGGCTTGCCTGCTGCCAATGTCTTTTGCACGCTGCCAAATTTGGTAACAGCCTCATCGGCTTGCATGAGCTCCACGCCGCCGATTTTGTCTGTGTTGCTGTCATGCAACAAAATCAGAAACTTGCCATCGGGCAGCCTATGCCTCGAATCGATGATATTATCACCAAAATAATCGGGGTCATCGAGATAGAGATAGGCAAATGTGCCCATGCGATTCGATTCGAGCATCGCGGCGATGGTGTTTTGCAGAATCGGTTGCGCTTGGTTTGCGGGGAGCTTGAAGACAAAGTCGAAGCTCAACTCCGAAGCCTTGAGAGACGCGCCAATTTCGTTGAAAGAGCCTTCGGCTTTGTTTGCCCAACGTTTCGAGGCGTTGTTCAAGAGCTTGTAGGTCTCGCCTTTTTGAATATTCGATGAGCTATTGACAATCACAAACATCATAATCATCATGCAGCTAAAGACCGTAACAATCACGCAGAGGCTAATTTTTGTACCGATTTGCAGCTTATTGAAGAATGGCAACATTGCAGCTCCTTGTCTTGCGAACTAGAGCCCGCAAGTTGGGAATTATTATAGCATGTTTGTAGGGAAAATTTTATTGATGATATGGCTTAAGAAAATTTGTAGAATGCTGTGGGTGCTTGGCTTGGTTAGCTAGGTAGGCGCATGCGAGAATCATCAGAATCTCAAAAGTTTCTTGCTATCTGTCGTTGTGAGCGTATCGCCCGAAGCAATCAATAATGATTGTGTCATTGCGAGAGGCTTTAGCCTTGTGGCAAAACGTGTTGAGTTCTTTTTGGGATTCATTGCTCGTTGATTGCCGCGCTCGTTACACTCGCTCGCAATGACCCACCCCCTGCCCCCCTCCGCAAGGGAGGGGGAATTATATTGTAATGATAAACAGAATCCCAGATTCTCTTATTTGCTATTGCTCATTATGTGAACGTCCCAGCCACAGCGCGCAACGTCTATGTTCGAGCCAAAAGGCATAACATAGACGC
>CAMXAV010000198.1 GCA_947179285.1 uncultured Helicobacter sp. | reverse complement strand
TTCGCAAGTAGTTCCCCTTGTCCCCCTTGAAGAAAAAAGCAAAGCAGAGAATCACAAGTAAAGATGAAAACCATGAGAATCTAAAGAGTATGGAATCTAAAAGAGATGTTTCGCTTCGCTCAACATGACAAGATTCCATGTGTCATTGCGAGCGAGGCAATCAACAGACACAGAATCCCAATAAAACTAGCTACCACACAAAATTTATACTATTTTAAGCTTACAATGATATAATGATTATATATAAATACAGGGAGTCAGCAATGGCAAAAGCAATCATACAACTATTCTAGGGAACAATATTTGCTTGCATAAAGGAATGCAATAGCGCAAAGGATTGCGAAGCTAACCTAAAGGAACGTTTATGAATTTTTCTTTTATTGATAGTTTGCTCAACCGCAATCCTGTGTCGCCATATATTTCAAATATTCCACAAAGGCGCACTCAAGCCGCAGAAGTTGAATCGGATTCATCGATTCAATTTGCAACAATCTTGCATGCAAAATTGCAAGATTATCAACAAGAACTTGGAAGTTTGCAAACAAGCCCATTATTTGCAGATTCTAACAATTCGTTGGGGATTATCCGAAAATTTGCCCAAAACAGAGCAGAACAAACGACACAAACAGAGTTTGGCTATCGCATTGATAGTGAGGGATTTTTTACGAAAGATTTTAACAAAGCAGCAGGGATTCCTGAAGATTTTAAAATCCATGTGGATTCTGCAAAAGAGCTTGTTGCGACACTTACAAGCCCATCTCCGCTTGCGCTTCCCGAGCCCTATAATGGAATGGCGGTTTATCATTCGGTTGATATTGCCAAAACTTTTGGCAATGCCTATCAACTTTTGTCTGCAATTTCAGGAAATTTATTTGATTCGCATGAGCAATATTTTAGCAATGAGCAGCTCGAATCTTTGCCCAAAGGATTTGCGACAAGAGATGGCAGAATGGATAGTGCGATAACGGGAATCTATCAAACACAAGAAGAATTAGACCTTGCATGGAAAGATTCTAGCCATTCACTTCTTTCGCTCATTGGCTTACGAGAAGGAATTATCGAAACTTTTATTGACCCGCAACGGAATACAATTGAATGGGACAATGAAAACTATCAAGACGCAGAGGGGAATCTTTCAAAGGCTGGCGTATTGATGAAGTTTCTTAATTCTCATGCATGGGACGATTCGCTTTTGGTGGCAGACAAAACAGAACTTGGGGAATTGCAAGAGCAAAGCCGCAATCAATCATACCAAAATATCTCCGATTATTATGACATTGTCGAGGGTAAAATGAGTTTATCAGACTATCTGGCAGGCAAGACAGATGAAAAAAGCTATTTTCTCTATTTTTTGCTTCAACAAGGGATTATGAGTCTTGAAAATATTAGCGATTCGACACTGCTTGAGCTTAGGAATCATTCCGATGAATCTTATAATAATATAGCCCTAGTGCCTGCACAAAGACAGGCAATTCCTAGTCTTGGGGCACTCGATGACTTTGATAGATTTGCAAGCAATTTAAAGAGATTCAATGCACAAACTCTAGAAAATAGCCAAAACCAACTCGATAGCTTGGCTGTCAAAGAAGCCAACAAAACATTGCAAGCATTTTCTTACCAACCCACCTCGCTCGATAAACTCATTGAGGCTTATAGCGGCATACCAAGTATGGCTTTATAGATATGAAGGAGATTTAATGTTGATTAATTCTTATTCTGCTCAAAAAACTGCTTTTGAAAAGTCTAGTTTTAAAAACATGACCGTTCATGCACCATTTGTAATGCCATTTGATAAAAATGAAAACAGCAGAAATGTTTCTGATTCCATAGTAGATTCTATACAGAATTTACAAAATACAATGTCTCTTAAAGAAAATACGATTTTGTTGGAAAAACTTCAAAATTTACAGGATTCTTTAGGTATATTCTATCAAATCGAAACAAAAGAGCAGTTGATTCAAAATCTTATCGATGGAAAAATAAATCTCGACGAGTATGTTAGAATAGAAAGCGAACAGATGCGTAATGTTGTTGATTCTGAAACCTTTCAGGATATACAAACTCAAAATCTTGCCTTTGTAGAATACCTCAAGCAACAAGGTATTGGTGAAAATGAGATTCGGCAATTAAATACAGAAAGCTTTCAGCTACTAAAAGAATCTTTTTTCAAACTTTTAACCGCATTTGAAATCATGCAAGAAACACAAAAAGATTTTGAAAGAAAGATTATCTTTGATACTGATGATTTTATCTTGCAACTTTTGACAACTAACCAAGTGCCTCAACTCAAACTTTCAAATCAAGCTAATTTAGTATCGCTTGATACCGAAAGTTTCCTTATGCGCTATTTTGACCAAGCCCTTGAGATGATATGTTGCAAAAAATCAAACATCAAAAAAAATCCTGAAAATACTAACCAAACTAAACAAAAAGAAAAAGAGACGCTCACCCAAAAAGTCAGAAATGCTGGCGCTGCACTTGCAAAGGTTGAGCAGTTTTTGAAAACATCATAGCAATAAACTGAAGCCGCATTTGCGGCTGAAGAATCTCAAAACATCGGAGGTGCGACTTTAGTCGCACTCTCAGTGTGTGATTCTTAATATTTATTATGTGCGGTTAAAACCGCACCTCCGATTCTGCTATTGCTCATCGTATGAGCACCCCAACCACAGCGCGCAACGTCTATGTTCGGGTCCCAAAGGCATAACATAGACGCAGCGCTGTGGGGCATGACATAGTCCGTGCGGAGCCACATTTGAAGAGCGTGCTAGGGATTGGGGGT
>CAMXAV010000197.1 GCA_947179285.1 uncultured Helicobacter sp. | reverse complement strand
CCTCTGCGCTGCAATCCCCGCGCCAAACAAAATGACATTCATTGTTTCTCCTTTTTTAGATTGTATTCTAGCACAAAAACATTATATATGCCTTAAAAATGCTGTCTCTACAACTCATCGTTCGCTTCTGTGTCTTTTAGCAAGATTTTCATGATTGCCTCGTGCGTGTCTGGATTCTTATATTCCTGCACAAATTCGCCCAAAGCATTCAAGATGACATCAAAATCTTTTGGATTATTCTGCCGAAACTCCAAAACACTCTCGACAATTTCCATTGTCGATTCGATGCGCACCTTTTTATCGTCTGACGTCGCAGCCTGAATGCTTGATATGAGGCTAAAACCTAATTTTCCAATCTTCACCATACTTAATGGGTGTTTGCGGAGATTTTTCCACAAAATATAGCCCATGTTTTTTAATAGAATGACGTAGGTGTTGTTCATGATTCCTCCTTAGATTCTTTTTTGGTTTTTGATGTCGCGACAATCGCCTCTTTAGTTTCTTTAATCGCCGTAACAATTACACGTTCTGCCATCGTTGTTGGCAAAAATCCAGATGCAACTTCGGCAACTTGCACAGCGCCCCCTGCCACATTCCCCGCAATATCGAATCGTTGCCCCCAAGTTTTGGAGCTCAACCGATTCTCTATCTCGCTAAATTCTGCTTGGTCAATGTCAGCATTATTAAGCCTCTCGAGAATATCGGCACATGCATGACTATCGAGACATTTATCATTATAGAGCTGATTCATCGTGCCAATCAACGCGCTTGTTTTGGCAATTTTGTTTTCAATTTCTTGCAAAACATCAAGTTTCAAAAGCAAGCTCGCATTCCTAACCTTTTGGCTCATTCTTGCGCGATAGTTCTCATCGATTTCTTTGGGACGCATTGTGTGAATGCGTTCAAGAAGTCGATGAGTGAGCTCCATAACGACAACATATTTTGCAAGCTTTTCATTGTTTGCAAGCTTGCATTTTTCGTGGTATTTTGCATGCTCTTCTTTGGTAATATATGCGTTTGCAAGCATGCCTTCGATATGCTCAAAGCAGCCCGCACTAAGGCGCACAGACTCGGCAAGATTTTTGAGAACCGCAATATCATCTATGCTTTCAATCTTTGCATGCACCGAATCGCGATATGCACTATCAAAAAAATCACAAAGCAATAATTCTTCAATCTCGGCAATAAGTTTTTCCTTGCCATTATCGGCAAAAACCCTACCGATTGCATGATTTAGAATCGAACGCATGATTGCTCCTTCATAAATGGTTTATTCAACCCATTGTAGCTTACCCGTGCGGCTAGTATTTTGCAAAACATTGCGCACATCACCCATTGTTTTTATGGGCAATTTTCCACCAAAGATTCTACAAATATTTTCCAAAGATTCCGTGATTCCATAAGAATCTAAATGGATATTTGCTTGCTGATAATCAGCAAACGATGATTCAAGACTCATAAGCCTTTGTTGGTGTGTTGCCTCAATGAGCTGCGTCAACTCCTCGCGCTCATTCACAAGTGCGGGGAGATTTTCGGCGACCAATTCAACAATTTCATTTGTGCGTAACTTTGCCTCGTTTTTATCAACGAGCACCGTCAAAATCGAATCGAGAGCCATATCAATACTACGATACGTGAGCACAACCGCAAAAGCCCCAGCCACAATGGAAAATATAGGCGCAAAAAGGCTGCCAAATGGAAGCATGAGCGCGAGTTTTTGTTCGAGCGCAATAACAGGAACAACCCACGCGGCAGAGAAAATAGATTTTAGAATCGTACTCAATAGTTCGCGCATATTTGTAATTTTGCCATCAACATAACTATAGATTCCATTATAAATACTCTTTGCGCTTGCTCGCATATTCTTCCATAAAACCTTGAGCGAAGAAGCAATAGACGTAAACATCTGCCCAAAGATACCCATTATCGCATCAATTGCGCCAAATCCTGCACCTCGCACAAACGTGCTCTTAAAAGTATCCATGACTTTTTTAAGAAGCCTTTCGATTCGTGCCATAATCGTAACATCGGAATCGATTGCCCGACTTGCATACATATCCTTGACTTCCCAGACTATACCACTTGCAAGAGCAGACATCGCCACAACAACAGCATCATTCATTCCTGCTTGGGCAGCATGCCCAATGCCAACACCAGCCTGTGTTGCAACCGCCATAAAGCGCGGATTCTCGCACATCAAACGATTGCAAACATTGTTTGCATTGAGCTTGCGGAGCGCAATTTCTGCTTTATCAGCCCTTTCTTTAGTTTTTGGATTCTCCGAGCTTCTACCTTTTTCAATCCATTTTTCAAGTTGCTCCCTATGCCTTTTGTAATCATCAAGGGGCACTTTAATTTCATCAACAGAACCAAAAAGATAACGGTCTTTGAGTAATTTATTGGTATCTTTAACGGCTTTTAGCTGTGAAGCATTGACTATATTACCATATTCATCAACAGTAACAGTATCTGCTGTGTCATGATTCTTTTGTGCAAAATAGTCTAGTATCCAATCTTGAAAGTCTATATTTTTGACTTCATCGCCATAATTTGCCAAGACATGTTCTACCTTTGCCCTATCTTTTGGATTTAGGTTTTCAAGCTTCTTTTCGCTCGCCAAAAGACCTTGCACATATTTAATATCTGCCAACGTATCTGTCGTATAGGTTTTATCCCCCGTATTCAAAAAAGAATCGGCGACATTCTGCAATCCACTATCGAGCTCCTCAAAATAATGCCCAAAACCTTTTTTACTCTCACATATACACATCTCCGAGACAACGA
>CAMXAV010000196.1 GCA_947179285.1 uncultured Helicobacter sp. | reverse complement strand
GGTCGTAACGAATGGCGGGTGAAAATCATGCAAACTGCTCCAAAACGCGCAAGTCGTTTTCAAAAAACGCGCGCAAGTCATTCACACCATAAAGCAGCATTGCGAATCGCTCAATCCCAAGCCCAAAGGCATAGCCGCTGACATTTTCATAGCGCACTGCCTTGAAGACATTTTCGTCGACAATGCCGCAACCAAGCACCTCGAGCCAGCCTGTGTGCGAGCAAATGCGGCAGCCCTCGCCCTTGCAGAAAATGCAGCTGATGTCGACTTCGGCACTTGGCTCGGTGAAGGGGAAAAAGCTTGCGCGGAAGCGCACGCGGACATCGTTAAACATATATTGTAGAAAATCTTGCAAGATATATTTGAGATGCGCGAACGAGACTTTGTCGGCAGAATCGACCACCAAGCCCTCGACCTGATGAAACATCGGCGTGTGCGTAACATCATAATCGCAGCGAAACACGGCGCCGGGGGCGATAACGCGAATGGGCGGCGCGGCGGATTCCATTGTGCGAATCTGCACGGGCGAGGTGTGCGTGCGCAACAACGCGCCATCGCGAAAATAGAAAGTGTCGTGCATGTCGCGCGCGGGGTGGTGCTCGGAAATATTCAGCGCTTGGAAATTGTGAAAATCGTCCTCGACAAGCGGACCGCTGCAAAAGGTGAAGTTAAGCGCCGTGAAATACGCAACGACACGTTCCATTGTGAGCATAACGGGATGGCTTGCGCCCTGCAAAGGGGCGCTAAACAAGGACAAATCGAGCTTTTCTTCGGCAAGCTTGCGCGCCAATTCTTGCGAGCGCAAAAGCTCCTTTTTTGCCGCAAGCGCCTGCTCAATCTGGGTTTTGAGAATATTGAGTTCTTTTGCTTTGTGCTTTTTTGTCTCGCCTTCAAATTGCTTGAGCATGCCAAAGAGCTCGGTAATGCTGCCCTTTTTGCCAAAGGCTTTGACCCGAATCTCTTCAAGTTCTTGCGTGCTTTGTGCAAGCTCAATTGCTTTGAGTGTATTGTTCTCGACCATTCCCGTCCTTTGAATGCGCAAATGTTAGGGCAGAGCACCTTAAAATTCAATGCAACGACAAGGTAAGCTAGAAGTTATTGTCGCGGGCATTTTGCTGCAAAATCATAGAAAAAAATGGCAAATGGAATCTGCTTGGAAGCTCAAAAGATTCTGCCTGTCTGTCATCACATGGGCTGCGCCAAGCAATCGAGCGTCTATCTGTCATTGCGAGCGTTCGCAGTGATTTTGGCTTTGTCATTGCGAGCGCTAGCGTTGCAATCAAACGTCTTTGAACGCTCGCTCGGGATTCCTTGCCTGTTGATTGCCACGCTCGCGCCGCTCGCTCGCAATGACACAAGGCATGGAGGTGCGCTTTCAACCGCACAAATTCACTTGCCAACACGACAGCAAAAGCCTAAGCTTTGCGGAATCTACCTCTCGCCGCCCGCGTAGGGCAGTGCCACAAGACAGCGAAGCTGGCGGTGGCACGTCACTTTAGGGAGTGTTGGCAATTCACTTGCCAACACGACAGCAAAAGCCTAAGCTTTTGCGATTCCAAAAAATAGCTTAACTTTTTGTGCCATAGCAGAATCCTAAATAATCTTTAGGACGCTTAGGGCTATAATTTTGCCACTTCAACACCAAAGGATACCCGATGAAACACAACATAGATTCCAAAGCAGTCGCCGAGTTTTTTGCCTTTTGCAAAGAAAATGATGTGAAGTTTATCGATTTTCGCTTCACCGACATCAAGGGCGTTTGGCATCATTTCGCGTTTAGCGCGTCATCGATTGACGAAGAAAGCTTTGCAGGAATCCCATTTGACGGGAGCTCAATCCCCGCGTGGCAGCCTGTGGATAAGAGCGATATGATTCTAATCCCCGACCCCGTGCGCTATTTTCTCGACCCTTTCACGGCGGACACAACGGCGGTTGTGTTTTGCGATATTTGGGATATTTACAAAAACGAACCCTATGAAAAATGCCCACGCAGCATCGTCAAGAAGGCGCAAAAATATTTGCGCGAGCAAGGAATCGGCGATGTCGCCTATTTTGGACCCGAGAATGAATTTTTCGTGTTCGATTCGATTAAAATCAGAGACAATGTGAACTGCCAATATTACGAGATTGACACCGAAGAGGGCGAGTGGAATCGCAGCACGAGCTATGAGGTTGATGGCTTTGGCAGGGGCGCAAACACGGGGCATCGCCCGGGCACAAAGGGCGGCTATTTCCCCGTTCCGCCTGTCGATTCGATGATGGACTTGCGCGCCGAGATGGTGCAGGTGCTCAACCAAGTGGGGCTCGATACCTTTGTCGTGCATCACGAAGTCGCGCAGGGGCAGGGCGAAATCGGCGTGAAATTTGGCGACATGCTCGAGGCGGCAGACAATGTGCAGAAGCTCAAATATGTCGTAAAGATGGTCGCGCAGCTGAATGGCAAGACGGCGACATTTATGCCCAAGCCGCTCTATGGCGACAACGGCAACGGCATGCATGTGCATACGAGCATTTGGAAAGACGGCAAGAATCTCTTTGCGGGCAGTGGCTATGAGGGGCTTAGCGAAATGGCGTTGCACTATCTTGGCGGCGTGCTCAAGCACGCGCGCAGCCTCGCGGCGTTCACCAACGCGAGCACTAATTCTTATAAGCGGCTCATTCCCGGCTTTGAAGCGCCAAGCATTCTGACATACTCGGCGCAAAACCGCAGCGCGAGTATCCGAATCCCTTATAATAGCGGCGAGAAGGCGAAGCGCATGGAGTTTCGATTCCCCGATAGCTCGGGCAATCC
>CAMXAV010000195.1 GCA_947179285.1 uncultured Helicobacter sp. | reverse complement strand
AGCGCACATAGGGAGGATTCCCAATAATGCAATCAAACTTTTCATCGAGACTCAATGCAAAAAAATCGATATGCAAAATCTTAGATTCCAAAGCAGAATCGACATAGAGATTCGTATCAATCTCCACCCCCACAGCGTTGTTTGGCAGGTGGCGCAAAAACGCCCCGTCTCCGCAACTTGGCTCTAAAAATCGCGGATTCTCCAAGCGCCTCGCGTTTTTGGCGAGCCGCAACATCGTGTCCACAATGTGCTGCGGCGTGAAAACCTGCCCAAGAGATTCGACATCAAGCATTGTTGACCATTCAAGTCGCCCATTCTATGGAAACAATTTTTTCATGAGCACATCAAACATGCTCTTTTTCTCGGGCAGCGGCTCGATGCCCACTGCGGCGGCTTCTGCGGCGCTTGCCCCGCGCGTGTCGGGCAGCGGCGCTTGCGAATCGGGCAGGGCAACATAGCAGCGCTGCTGCTGCCCGCCGACAATCGCCTCCCAACGATAGGTGAGCGGATAGGGCTTGTCGGGGGTCAGAAAATGCAGCCCCTCGCGCCCGACATAGACGACATCAAGCGACAAGGTTTGTCCGTCAATCAACGTAACGCGTGTGTTGGGCTTGTGGAACATCGCCTCGCCGAGCTTGAAACCAACATCGGGAACAAACGCGCACATCGCGACAAGGAGTGTCAGCGCATACAGCCCGCGCCAGAGGCTCGCCCAAAAAGGAGGATAGACAATCAAAGCGCCGATGATGATTGCCAAAAGCAGCATCACCCAGCCAAAGCCATTGTGAAAGATGGTGTCGTAAAAAAAGGGATTATAAAAAACCTGTCTGCCGCAATCTTTGATTTGGTAGAAATTGACATATCCTTCACGGATTCCCGCGATGACAATCGCGACAGGCACGAGCGCAAAGAGTGAGCCAAAAAATAAAATCCCCAAAATCCGTGAAATCATGAAACCTCCTTAGCGAATCCGTTTGATTGCATAATTATTGAGCCGATAGATTCTCGAAGCAGCGCGTTCACATAGCGGATTGTCGCGCTCAAAAACCACGATGTCTGCTGCATGCAGCGCGAAATCGGCGCAGAATCCCTCGCCGCTTTTGTTTGCCGAGCTGCTAAACAACCCCACAAAGCGCCGCAAAAACCCCGCATGCGGGCAATCGGCGACAAAGCGCACGGCGCGGTTGCGAACGATAAACGTACAGCGGCGGCTTCTGCGCACGCGCGCGGCAAATTTGCGTGGCACGCGCACAACCTCGCGCAAATGCGCAAGCCGCGCCGTTGTCCAAACGCATGGCTTATGTGCGGCGCGCTCTTTTGCGTGCGCAATCTCGCGCACATCATGCGCCAAGAAGCCTGCTGTGGTGTCTGTTTGGGCGAGATAAAGCATTAGGTTTCCAAATATTCTTGCAAGGCTTTTGCGCAAAAGACATCGCCGCCCTTGTTGTCTTTGAGCGCGTGCAGCGCCGCAAAGCTCGCGGCAAGGGTCGTGAAATAGGGCACAGAGTTTTTGAGCACCTGCGCGCGGATAATCTGCGTGTCGTCTTGGTTCGCTTTCGCGTCAATCGTGTTAATCACGAGCGCAATCTCGTTGTTGGTGAGTTTGTCGCAAATGTTCGGACGCCCTTCCGAAATCTTGAGCACCTGCTGCACCTCGATTCCGCTCTGTGCGAGTGCACGTTGCGTGCCCTTCGTGGCGCAAACGCTAAAGCCAAGCGCGATAAACTCACGCGCGAGATTCGCGCCGCTCTTCTTGTCCTCATCGCTTAGCGAGAGAAACACGAGCCCGCCGCTTGGCAGCGGATTCTTGCTCGCAAGCTGGCTTTTGGCAAAGCTAAGCCCGAAGCTATGCGAGATTCCCATCACCTCGCCCGTGCTCTTCATCTCGGGTCCGAGGCTCACATCGCCGCCGCCAAGCTTGCTAAACGGAAAGACGGATTCTTTGACGGCGACATGGCGCAACGCCTTGGGGCGCAGAATCTCGCTTGTAAAGTCGATGCGTCCGAAGGTGTCGTAAAATTGTAGCGCCTCGATGAGCGCGTTCTCGTGCCCCTGTGCAACGCGCCAAGCAACGCGCGTGGCGACTTTGGCGAGCGGGATTCCGATTGCCTTGCTCACAAACGGCACGGTGCGGCTCGCGCGCGGATTGACTTCTATTAGGTAAAGTTTGCCCTCGTAAATCGCGTATTGGACATTCATGAGCCCCACAACGCCGAGTTCTTTGGCGATTGTCGCTGTCGTTTGCTCGATGTCATGCAATGTGCTCTGCTCGAGGTCAAGCGGCGGCAGCGAGCACGCGGAATCGCCGCTGTGGATTCCCGCCTCCTCGATGTGTTGCATGATTCCGGCGATATAGACGCGCTGCCCATCGCAGATGCAATCGACATCGAGCTCGGTGGCGTTGGCGAGGAACTTGTCGATGAGCACGGGCGAATCGTTGCTGACGCTCACAGCCTCGCTCATGTAATGGTGCAGCTCGTCATTGTTGCGCACAATGCGCATTGCGCGCCCGCCGAGCACATAGCTCGGGCGCACAAGCACTGGGTAGCCGATGTTTTGGGCAATCTCGAGCGCCGATTCTTTGGTTGTCGCGCTGCCGTTTGGGGGCTGAAGCAGGTTGTGCGCCTGCACGAATGCGGCGAATTTCTCGCGGTCTTCTGCGGTGTCGATGACGCGTGCGCTCGTGCCGATGAGCCTTGCGCCCATTTTTGTGAGATTCTTGGCGAGCTTGAGCGGCGTTTGCCCACCGAAATGGACGATGATTCCGGCGGGGTTCTCGCGTTGCACGCCATTTTGCA
>CAMXAV010000194.1 GCA_947179285.1 uncultured Helicobacter sp. | reverse complement strand
TTGCAAGATATAGCCCCCATGCGCGATGTTCGCCTGCGTGCAGGGTTGCAACACGGGGAGATTCTGCCTGCTTAGGACAAACGCCGAAGGCGCTTGCAGCTCGAGCGCGACCTGCCAAGCCGCGACATTCTCGTTCGCATCGGCAGGGCGAAAGACATAGAGCCCGGGCATGGCGCGCAAGTGGCTCAACTGCTCGATGGGCTGGTGTGTCGCGCCGTCTTCGCCCACGCCAATGGAATCATGCGTCCAAACATAGAAGCAACGCAGCTTCATGAGCGCTGCGAGCCGCACAGACGGGGCGAGATAGTCGCTAAAGACAAAGAATGTCGCGCAAAAGGGCAAGAAGAGTCCATAGGCGGCGATGGCATTTGTGATGGCGGCGGAGCTATGCTCGCGGATTCCAAAATGCAGGTTGCGCCCCTGCGGGAAGTCTTGCTCGTTTTGCAAGTGCGTGTTGTTCGAGGGCGAGAGGTCGGCGCTGCCGCCCAAGAAGCCGGGCAACGCAGCCGCGATGGCTTGCAGAATCTGCCCGTTGCTCGCGCGCGTTGCAATGCTGCTGCCCGTCTCGAAGGTTGGATAGACAATGTTTGTCGTGTCCATAACAAGCAGCTTTTGCAGCAAGGCTCTTTTCTCCTCGCTTAGCGCGCGCGTGCGGAGATTCCATTGCAGCTCAAGCACGCTGCCCATGTTTTCGAGCATGCGAAAATAGAATCGCACATCATCGGGGATATAGAATGTGTCGTCTGCGCCGCAAAATCCGCTTGCGACTTTTGATGTCGCAATCTCTTCTTCGCCCAGAGGCGCTCCGTGCGTTTTGTGTGAGCCGCTTAGATTCTTCGCGCCCTTGGCGATGATAGTGTGCGCAATGACGAGCCCCGGCTTTGGCGACTGCTTCGCCCCATTAATCGCCTCGTTGATGCTGATGGGGTCGTGTCCATCGCATTCAAAAACGTCCCAGCCTTGCGCGATGAATCGTGTGCGGACATCTTCGCTAAACGCGAGCCCCACATCACCTTCGATTGTGATGCGGTTGCAATCGTAAATCATCACGAGCGAAGAAAGCTGCAAATGCCCAGCGAGCGAGCATGCCTCATAGCTAATGCCCTCTTGCAAATCGCCATCGCCGCAAATGCAATAGACTTGGTGGTTGATGATGTCTTTGCCCAAGAGTTCTTGCGCATAGCGCGCCGCCATCGCGAAGCCAACGGCATTTGCAACGCCTTGCCCGAGCGGTCCTGTCGTGATTTCGATTCCCTCTGTGAGCCCATATTCTGGGTGTCCGGGCGTAATCGATTCGAGCTGCCGAAAGTTTTGCAGCGCCTCGAGCGGCACATTGAAGCCCCACAGATGCAGCAAGGAATAAATCATCGCCGATGTGTGCCCACCGCTAAAGACGATTCTGTCGCGGTTGAGCCATTGCGGGTTGCTCGGCGTGAGGCGCAAATGCAGACTCAGCACGCTCATGATTTCAGCAAGCCCCATAGGCGCGCCCGGGTGCCCGCTGCCTGCTCTTTGCACCATATCGGCGCTCAAGAAACGCACGCAATTTGCCATGCGCTCGATAATGGGAATGTCTTTTGGCTCGATAGATACAGCTAGCATGTTCGACTCCTTTTGGGCAATTCTAGCACAATTTTCCAAAGAATCTTATAGCGCAAGGGCATTCCCATGTTGTGCGAGCAGCTGCGCGATGTTTTGTTCGACAATGCTTTCCCGCTGCCTTCGTGTTTTGGGGATATATTTCGCATAACGTGCAAATGTCATCTGCGTGTTGGCATGCCCGAGCGTTGCGCTCACCCAAAGAATGTCTTCGCCCGCGCTAATCATCGTTGTGGCGAATGTGTGGCGCGTGTGATAGACGCTGCGGTAGGCGATGTTGCATTCATGTAGCGCGCGGCTCCAGCGGTAGGCGAGGCTGCTGCTGCTCGTGTAGTTCTTGTTGCGGCTATGCACAAAGACCCAGCAGCTCTTTTTTTGCGCATACATTTGCAGCAGCTTGGTTTTGACACAAGGCAGCATATCGATGCTTCGTTTGCCCGTTTTGGGCGTGGTAATCGCGCCAAATGTCGCGTTGCGCTCGACATGAATCGTGTCGTTGTCAAAATCGATACAATCCCACGCGAGCGCGAGAATCTCGCCCGTGCGCATGCCCGTAAAAAAGGCGATTGTCGCGAAATCGCGCACAAAGGCATCGTTGCAACGCAGAATCTTGGCGATTTCCTCGTGGCTAAAGGGTGTCGGGTTGTTTTTGGGCAGAGGCTTTGGCTTTTTGAGCCCCACCATAGGGTTTTGCGCCACAATCCCGCTCTTTTTTGCCTCTTCAAACACCGTGCTAAGCAGCGAGGCGATGTTGGCGCAATAGCCCGCGCTTGGCTTGTGCCCATTCTTTTTGCGAAAATTAAAGAACCATTCACGCAATATGGCATAATCAATCCGTTGAATAGCGGTTTTTCCGAAAGTGGGGTAAAGAATATTGCGTAATAATCCCATTCTTGTTTGAAAAGTCGAATATTTCAATGTAGCCTCCCAGATAGGCTGCAGTTTTGTGCAAAAATCTTGAAAGGAAATCCGAAACTTATCTTGCCTGCGATTCTGCGTGTTCGTCTTGCGCGTTTCGCTCAACGCACATAGCCGAGAAATCTCGCTTTCCCAATTGTGGTGTACATATTCCAACGTCTTCTTGCTCGCCCTTCTGCCCGTGCTAAGTCGGTATCTCTTGCCATTGATTGTGCCTTTGACATAGACGATTTTGTTGCGCTCATAACTATGTAGCCATTTTTTCATCAATTACCGCCTTTACATTTTTGGGTCATCTGTACTCCTTT
>CAMXAV010000193.1 GCA_947179285.1 uncultured Helicobacter sp. | reverse complement strand
CGACAGGATTTTATGGAGATGAACACGCGTATCCAAGTCGAACACGGCGTAACCGAAGAAATCACGGGATATGACCTGATTGGGCGGCAGATTCGTATCGCAAGCGGCGAGATTCTCGACATTGCGCAATCCGATGTCGTGGGCGTTGGCTATGCGATTGAGGTGCGTATCAACGCCGAAGACGCGCGCAACGACTTTGTGCCAAGCCCGGGCAAAATCACCGCGTATTATCCCGCGCTTGGTCCGTTTGTGCGCGTGGATAGCTGCGTGTATAAAGATTTCGTGATTCCGCCCTATTACGACTCGATGGTCGCAAAGCTCATCGTGCGTGGCTCGAGCTATGCGCTCGCCGTGCGCAAGCTGCGCCGCGCGCTGCATGAATTTGACATTCGCGGCGTGCATACGACTTTGCCCTTTTTGCGCAACATCTGCGATGATAGAGCGTTTCGACGTGGGCATTTCGACACATCGTATATCGAGAAAAAATTGCCCGAGCTCATGCCCGAAGAGAGCCATGACACGAGCGATTTGGTCGCCGCAATCGTTGTTGCGCTCGCCGCACGAACGGGCATGTAAAGCGATACAAAGCAAATCGAGCCACGATGTCAAAGAAGCAAGCGCAAGAAATCAAGGCAAAGCTGCTTGAGCACTACAAAGACGCAAGAAGCGAGCTGCAATTCGCCAATCTCTACGAGCTCATCGTCTGCGTGATGCTCTCTGCCCAATGCACAGACAAGCGCGTGAATCTCATCACCCCCGCGCTGTTTGCGCAATATCCCGACATCGCCTCGCTTTCTAGCGCGCCGCTTTATGCGCTCAAGGCGCTGATTGCAAGCTGCTCGTTTTATAATAATAAAGCAAAGAATCTCATCGCGATGGCGCAAGACGTGATGCAGCACCACAACGGCGAGATTCCGCTCACACGCGAGGAGCTCATGCGCCTGCCTGGCGTGGGGCAAAAAACGGCAAATGTCGTGCTGATTGAGTTTTGCCAAGCAAACTATATCGCCGTGGACACGCATGTGTTTCGCACATCGCATCGCTTGGGGCTAAGCAGCGCGCAAAACGCGACCAAGACCGAAGAGGAGCTCACAGAGCTTTTCAAAGACAATCTCGGCGCGCTACATCAGGCTTTTGTGCTGTTTGGGCGCTATATTTGCAAGGCGCAAAAGCCCTTGTGCGAAACCTGCTTCCTAGCAAAATATTGCAAAACAAAAGCGCATTTCAAGCCCTGAATCAATAAAGTTGCGCTATAATCAAAATAAAAAAATAGTGGAGTCCAATACAATGGATAGTGCTAAGATGAAAGCTTTGCTAAAAGAATCTTTTTGCACAGCGATTGAACAGAGTTTGGGAGAACCCCCCAGCGAGTGCGCGCAAAAGCTATCGCAAGGGTATATCTCGAGTTTAGCATTTTCATGTGAAGGGGACAAATTCACTCTCTATATCGTCTCGACACTCCAATTTTTGCGGCATGTTTCGTCTGTCATGCTCTTTGATGATTCGCCGAGCGAAGAAGTCCTGCAAGACATCACCAAAGAGCTCGCCAACCTCGTTGCGGGCGTGGCGAAAGTCAGCGCAAACAAAAACAATGTCGCGTTTGGAATCGCAACGCCGTTGTTTGTTGGCATGGGCAACTTCCGCTCCCCATTGAGCGCCTATTGCTATTTTGAATACGCAAAACAGCCATGCTGCTCACTCTATTGGATTCGCCACTAAAGGAAAAATATGGAAAAACAAAAACTCGTCCGCAAAGAAGTCAAGCTCGATGCCACGCAGCTCCGCCAGCTCGAGCTCTCGAAATATCTTGATGGTGTCATTCAAAAATACACAGGCTTGCTCGATATGGAAGTCATTTTCACAGCCGAGCTTGGCGCAACGCGAATCCCACTCGCCGAGATTCTAAAGTTTGAAAAAGGCTCGATTATCGACCTCAACAAGCCCGCAGGGGAGAGTGTCGAAACCTTTGTCGACGGGCGCATTGTCGGCAAGGGCGAAGTCATGGTCTATGAGAAAAACCTCGCGATTCGGATTAACGAAATCCTCGATTCCAACGCAATCATCTACTACCTCGTGCGGGAAAAAGTCTAGTGCGCCTTTGCTGCTTTTTTTTGCTTCTCGCCCTTGCGTGCGCAAAGCAAGGCGCGATGTTGCGCAATGTCGAGTTTTATCCCCGCGAAGAACGAATCGACATCATGCTCGCCTTTGCCGAGCCCTATAACGAAGAGATACAGACCGATAGCCAAAACGGCTACACGACCATTACCTTCCCGAGCGCCCAAATGGAGCAAACGCGCGAACAAGACATCGGCGGCACGTTTGGAATCGAAGCCATTCGTGTCGCGCCGCTGCAAGATTCCATTGTCATTATCGTGCTCGGCGGCGATTCGCTAAGAATCCAAACGACAAAGCTTGTTGAGGGCTATGGGCTGCGCTTGCGCATTACCCAAAAACCAACAGACCCTTTGGGCAGGCTCAAAGACACGCTCAACGACTTATAGAGAATCACAATGGAACAACAACTTCCACAATACGCGCCGCTGATGGGGGACACAGAATATCTAATTTTGCTTTTATGCATGGTCGCCATCATCGCCGCGCTGTTTATCTGGCGACAAAGGCTAAGCGGCGGCATGCAGCTCAAAGACATCTTTAAAAACAAGGGCGATGACGAGATTACGTTGATTGCCCAAAAGCCCATCGACATCAAAACGCGCCTTGTCGTGTTTCAAACCAAAGACTGCCGCTACATCGTCTTGCTCGGGCAAAACCTTGCCTTGTTGGTCGATAAGATTCCCCAACCTCCACACAAAGATTTTGAACAAGTCTTGAAC
>CAMXAV010000192.1 GCA_947179285.1 uncultured Helicobacter sp. | reverse complement strand
CCCCCCCCCCCCACCTCTTTTTTTTAATGATACGGCTCACACCGAGATCTACACAAGGCTATTCGTCGGAAGCGTCAGATGGTTATAAGAGACAGGGATAATGATGGCGCAGGTAGAGCAATAAGAGAGCTGGCAGAGAAGAATCATGAAAATAGCCTGCGAGTTATCTTGCTCAATGAATGTGAAAAATTAAGTAAATTTCTACAAGATGTGGAGATTGAAGATTTGTTCAGCGAAACAGATAGGGAAAAATTTGGAATCAACAAAGAGAAGAATAGCCAAGCGGCAGCTGACTTTAAAAATACAAAAGACTTGGCGGCTCAACTTGATGAGGAGACAAAGAATAATTTCTATGCGCTCTTGAAATACTTAGAAACATTATAGCAAAGTAAATGGGATTTGTTTGTTGTGCAACACTGTGACAAGACATGTATAGTTTCGGAAGTGCAGCTCAAGCCGTGTTCGCCTCACCGCGCACAATAAAACACAATCCCCCCAGCCTCTTCGCGCGCAACCTCGCCATTTTGCACTAATGTTTGCAGCCTTTGTTGCGAGGGGTTGTCAAAAAGCGCGGTGATGTCGCCCTCACTAAGCGGGCGGCGGCGCAATGTGGCGAGAATCTGCGTTGCGTCATAGCTTTGTGGGCAGCACAGCGCCTCGCGGCGCGGCACAAACACGCGCAAGCCCCAAAACAGCGGCAAAAGCGCCTCGATGTCGCTTTCACTTAGCGCGCTCACCTTGTAGGCGCTCGGGCGGTCAATCGTCCCAACGTCCACGCGCACGGGCGCGATTGCGCGCAACGCGTCTGCGATTTGCGCCACATCATCGGGCTTGTCGTTGTAACCTTTAACAAGCAAAACTTCAGCAATAAGCTCGCCCGCAAACGTGCGCGCAAAAGTGGCGATTCCCTCGATGATGTCGCCAATCTCTATGCCGCGCGCAGCCCTATCAACGCGCCTAAACACGCGTTCGCTTGCGGCATCGAGCGAGAACTTGACGATGTCAAAGCCCCGCAGCGCCTCACGCACGTTTTCGATTCCAAAGCGCGAGCCGTTGCTCAAGAGAAGCAGCTTTGGCGGCGCGGGAAAGCGCGCAAGCAGCGCACGCACGCTCGCGACAAGCTCGGCAAGGTGCGGGTAGAGCGTGGGTTCGCCGTTTGCCGTGAATGTCAGCACATCGCAAACAACGCCCGATTGCAGCGCGTGTTCAATCTCGGCGACAATCTCTGACGCGCTCGCGACCTCGCGCATTGCGCTCACAGGTTTGGCGGCGCAAAGCTCGCAATAGACGCAATCGAAGTTGCATTGCTTCACGGCGGGCGACAAATCGACACCAAGCGAGATTCCAAAGCGCCGTGAATGCACGGGTCCAAACACAAAAGCCATCAGTCGCGCTCGCCAAAATATGCGCCGAGCGTGAGCGCGGAATATTCGCGCTGCTCTGCCAAGAAGCCAAAATAGCTTTCCCAAGCTGTTTTAAAGTCTGGATTCTTCGCGCTTTCTTCTGCCACAACCTCGCCAAAAGCCTTTTTCGCCGCGTCTAGCACGGCTTTTGGGAATCGCACAATCTCTGCGCCTTGTTCTTTAAGCTTTTGCAAAGCCGCTGGGTTTTGCGCCTGAAACTGCGCTGTCATGCGCGTGTTTGTGTCGTTTGAAACGGCAGTGATGAGCGTTTGCTGCTCTTTACTTAGGCTGTCCCACACTTTTTTATTAAACACAAATTCAGCATTACTCGCGGGCTCATGCCAACCTGTGTAGTAATATTTAGCAACTTTATAGAATCCTGTGTTAATGTCAATCGCAGGTGCAATCCAATCTGTCGCGTCTATCACGCCACGTTCGAGCGCGAGATAGATTTCGCCCCCGGGCAACAGCGGCGTGCTCGCGCCAAGCTTTGTATAAATCTGCGCGGCGAGCCCGGGCATGCGAATCTTGAGCCCCTGCAAGTCTTGCAACGATTCGATTTTTTTCTTGAACCAGCCGCCCATCTGATAGCCCGTGTTGCCCCCTAGTAGCGGGTAGAGATTGTATTTTTCGCAAAGCCTCGCCCAGAGCGCGTGCCCGCCGCCAAAGCGCATCCACGCGTTCATCTCGCTATCTGTCAGCCCAAAGGGCGTGCCCGCAAACACATTGAAGGCGCTGTTTTTGCCGCTCCAATAGTATGTCGCCGAATGGAAGATGTCAATCTGCCCCGCGCTCACGGCGTCAAACACGCCAAGCGCGGGCACGAGCGCGCCAGCGGGGTAGATTCTGATGTCGATGCTGCCGTTGCTCGCGCTTTTGAGTGTTTGCGCAAAATAGGTCGCCGCGTCATGCAACAGCGGCGTGTTGGGCGCCCAGCTTGTCGCCATCTTGAGCTTGAGCTTGGTGGGCGCGGCATAGAGCGGCGCGGCGCCTGCTGCGAGCGCGCCTGCTGCGAGGCTTTTTAGCGCATTGCGGCGCGTTGGGTTTTGTGGTTGCATTGTGTCTCCTTTCTTTTGAGCGATTCTATCGTGTTTTGGCTTAGAATCGAGTCGGAATGTGCTATAATGCGCTTTATGGGTCGGAAGGAAAGTTTGGATAAGCTCATCAATTTCTTGCAAGCGGCGATTTTTGCGTTGTTTGCGGTGATTGTGAGCCTGATTGGTTGGGTTGTAACGCATCATGAGACGATAGATTCGGGGCTGCTCATTACTTGCCTTGTTGTTATGGTGATGCTTACGTTGATATTGTTTTTATTGTTTGTTTTATTTATCAAAAAAGTCAAGGAATTGGAGGATTTATGACAAACACTCTCTTGCTTTTTGCAATCGTGAATGTGCCCGCATTCGCATTGCTTGCTTGCACTATTTATATGTACAAAAAA
>CAMXAV010000191.1 GCA_947179285.1 uncultured Helicobacter sp. | reverse complement strand
AATCTTTGCGATTCCAAGAAGAAAATACCTCTCGCTAGAGCGCGTAGGGCAGCGACTAAAGACAACAAGCGTTAGCGCAGTTGGCGTGCTCGCTACTTTAGGGAGGCTTTGGAATTGACTTCCAAAGCCGACAGCAAAAGGCTAAGCCTTTTATGATTCCACACGTTAGATTGCTTCGCGTAAGCTCGCAGTGACAAAGCCAGAATCAAGGCTCTTCGCCTTTTGCGATTCCAACATGGAACACATTTTGCTTCTCTGCTTGCAAACCGAATTTCGAGCTTCTTTATGCCAAATGTGGAATAGGAATTGCTTGATGTTCAGAAAATCTATCCAAAGGATACACTATGTTACGAGCACTATGGGCTGGTGTTAGTGGTATGCAGGCACACCAAGTTGGGCTAGATGTAACCAGTAACAACATTGCAAACGTCAACACAACAGGCTTCAAATCCTCACGGGCAAACTTTTCCGACATGCTATACCAAACTCAAAATATCGGTAGCTCTCCGTATGGCGATATGGGCGGGCGCAATGCCTATGCCGTTGGTCTTGGGGGCGAGGTGCGCTCGACAAGCCGCTTGCATGTGCAAGGCAGCACAAAGAGCACAGGCTATAATGGCGACTTGGCTCTCGATGGCAATGGCTTCTTTGTCCTAAGTGGCGATGCAGGAAAGACTCGCGTCTTCACACGCGATGGACGCTTTGGATTCGATGCAAACGGAAACTTTGTCAATAGCTCGGGCTATGTCGTGCAAGGCTGGGTGCGCAATATCAGCAGCTTTGAGCGCACTGCGGCTGTGAATGATAATGTTGTCGATACGACTGGTCCTGTAACATCGATTCAGATTGACCCCAAGCTTGTGATGCCCGCACGTGCCACAAGCATTATGAAAGTCGCCGCAAACCTCACAAGCGCCGACCAAACAGACGAGGTGAACTTCGCGTATGCGCTCGATTCTAAGGCGCACACTGTTTCAGGCGACAACAATGTAACCTACGATAGCAAGGGCAATCGCTACCAAGTCGCCGAGAACATGGGAACACTCTTCACCTCCGAAGGGCATGCGATGAAATTGCAACAAGACCAAGGAATCTGGGTCAGCTACCGCGATGCCGAGCTCAACTTTAGAGGCGCTGCTTCTCCTGCTGGGGGCTATGGCAACAGCACACAATCTGTCAAGATTAACGGCACTGTGATTAGCTTTGTCAATAACAGCTCGAGCACAAATGTGAGCACACGTGATGCGGCGATTACGGCAATCAACAACAAGATTGACCAAACAGGTGTACGCGCTTATGCCAACGGCAGCACAGGCATTCAGCTCATCAACGATAACAGCATCGATGGCGATAGCAACACGAAAAACATCAGAATCGAAGCAAGCAGCATTCGCCCACCAAACAATGCGAATGCGTTCTTCAACACATTGTTGCTTAGCCAAGTAACCGATAGTGCTCCTGGTGTGCCTGCATGGACAGGTTCAGCTGGTGCAACTCTTGCCACAGGTGTTGCCGAACGCGTAACGGCATTCCGCTACAAATACACACAGCAAACCAACTTGCAGCTCACAAGCGCAAACGGACGTATCTTCAATACGACAGAAGACTTGCGCCGCTGGATTCAATACGATGCGAACATTATGAAAAACTCGCATGCGTTCCCTGTGCAACAAGGAAGCACATACGCCGCTCGTGTCGATGGCTTGACAGCTGCCGCAACAGGTCCTGTGCTCATGTCGACCTATTCCTTGCTCCCAGGAGACCAAGGCGGAATCGGTGGCACACTCTCGCCTTGGAGCCAAGCAGGTGGTGCAAGCCCCGCGAACCCCGAGGCAAACAGCGCATGGGCAAGGCTCAACTCTGTTGCTGTAACGATGAATGAATATGGACAATTCGAGATTACGAACAAGAGCGATGGAATCCGTGATGATGACCCAAGTGCGCAGCTCAATAGCGCGTTCCAATCAGCACCGGGCAACACAAACAACCTTAAGATTACCGTTGCGAACTATCAGAACAGGCAGACCCCAAGCAACGTGCTCTTTGGGCAGATGATGAAGGGGCTTTCGACTGGTAACCTTGTCGAGGGCGGTAGCTCTAGCTCGACAGCGAGCTTCAAGGTTCCAAAGCTTGCGCTCACCTATGAAGCCTATGATAGCTTGGGCAACAAGCACAACATCACGATTGAGTTCCGCAAGAAAGACAAGCTTGAATGGACATTCAGCCTCTCTATCCCCGAGCCTGCCGAGTTTGTGGGCAGCAGCGGCGAGAAGCGCAATGTGCTTGAGGGCGGCTCGGTTGTGTTCAACCGCAATGGTGGCTTGCAGAGCGTGCAGCCCAATAGGTTCATCTTCAACCCAATGAACGGCGCGGCAACACCACAACAAATCGACCTCGACTTTGGGCAAAACGCAATCGGCAGCGACTTTGCGGGGCTCACAGGAACAGGCGAAAAGAGCGATGTGATGGGCGGAGGCACTGATGGCTGGGCATCGGGCGTGATGAAAGGCTACAGCGTCGACCAAAACGGTGTGATGATGGGGCAATTCACAAACGGCAAGACGATTGCGATTGCGCAAGTCTGTGTGGCGACATTCGACAACGAATCGGGGCTGACTGATGAGGGCGGCAATATGTATCGCGAGGGACCCAACAGCGGGCAAGCAACGATTGGACGAGCCAACAGGGCAGGCAACGCGCTGATTAAAGGCGGATACTATGAGATGTCGACAGCAGACCTTAGCGAGGAGCTCACACAGCTCATCGTGATACAGCGCGGCTATCAGGCAAACGCAAAATCCGTTACAACGGCTGACCAAATCCTCAACACTCTGCTTGGGTTGAAGCAGTAATGAGATGA
>CAMXAV010000190.1 GCA_947179285.1 uncultured Helicobacter sp. | reverse complement strand
TGTTTCTATTTTTTGTCATTGTTTTTTATCACTTTGTCAAAAATTTTTTTCATTGCAAAAATTGCTTGTTAAAACTGAAAAATCTTCCCCCCCCCCCCGACACGACGTCATGAAACTGACGTAGGCGCATTGCGATAGCAAGATTCACATCATCATCGCTAATCTTTGGATTAGGAATCTCAAGTTCGCCCAAAAGTGGCAAACTATTGAGACGGATTAATGAAATGCTTTCTATAAATTTTTTGACTTGATATTCATGATAGTCTGGAGAATAAATAATTTTATGTTCTTTCAATATCACTTCGCATTCTATAAAGCCCGCACGCCAATCAGCATCGCCAAAAAAGCTTAGGACAATATCGGGTGCAAGCGGATAGATGAGCGCATTATACAACATCATTTGTTCATAAATTGTATAGCCGATAATGCCAAGATTAAGTACAATATATTGTGTTGTCGTATGTGCCTCTAATTCTTTGCGCAAAAATTCTGTTAAAGTTTCGCACAAAGGCAGATAATGAAGCCTTAGGGCAGAACTGCCAAAACAAGCAATGAGTTTCGTATCAGCAGAACGATTGCGCACCATATCCCAATCGAACGATTCAAAATAGAAATTTTTATCGGCTCTTTCATCAAGTTCGATATGCACACTAAAGCCGGGATAATGGATATGCGGAGATTCTCCTTTGATAAATGCCATATCAAACATTTTCGCAAACACGCTACGATGCGGCAAGACAGAATCGATTTGTGCGCGTAAATCATAAAAGTCTTTATTGCGTTCTGCTTTATTGCGATGATATGTCTCAACAAGCTGTGCGAGTTTTGCATGGAATCGGGGCAGCGCAAAAGATTCGGCGCGCCAAAGTTCAAGTAGATTTTGCGCCGAACCAAAGAAATTGGGTAAAAGATAGGACATTGTCGGATAATAAGCATCGCTAGAAATATGCCGCACAAGATGTTCGCCAATGCCTATATTTTGAATCTTTGCAAGAAGCTTTTGCGCCAACGCTTCTTCATGCGCTGCAATCAGGCAAAGCGCAAAAGGTTCACGAAAAACTTCGATTCCAACCACGCGTTCATCGCACACAAAATCTTTATTGATGGCATCATCAACAATGCGGCATTCAAAGCCCATCGCCTCGCAAAAGGCGAGCACAGACTGCCCAACCCAACCAAAACCATAGAGAATCACACGTTCTTTTTGCATTTTATTCCTTACACATCGGGTGGTAATCGCCCACAAGGGGCGCGATAGGCGCGTTGCGAATGGCATGCACAAGCTCAATGCTCGCGCGTGCATCGTGCGTTCCAAAGCCGCCGCCGTTTAGAATATCGCGGTAGCTCTCTGTGTGCAGGTCGGTAAAACCTTCGCTAAATTCCATTGCCTCGCCGTCTATGGTGATTTCACGGAATGTACGTTTATCACAACCCTTTGGAAGCTTCGCGCTATCAACCGACAAAAACCAGCGTACGCGCGCGTTCGCGAGCTCGAGCACACCGCTTGCGCTGCTTTGGGAGAGCAGGTGAACGCGGCTTTGGCGCGGCGCGCCAAAAATCCACAGCAGCATGTCGAAAAAATGGATTCCGATATTCGTTGCCACACCGCCGCTCTTACTAATATCTCCTTTCCATGAGATAAAATACCATTTACCGCGTGAGGTGATATAGCTTAAGTCAACATCAAAAATCTTATTTGGATTTTTGGCAAGCTCGCAATCCACACGTGATTTAAGCGCGACAATCGTTGCATGCAGACGTAATTGCAAGATATTGTAGATTCTTTTGCCATATTCTTTTTCGATTATCTCGAGCGCATCGAGATTCCAAGGGTTGAGGACAAGCGGCTTTTCACAAATCACATCTGCGCCGCTACGCAAGCCAAAACGAATATGACTATCATGCAGATAGTTTGGCGAACATACCGACACAAAATCAACGCCAATGCCCTTGCGTCTTAGTTTGTCGATATGTCTATCGAATCGCTCAAATTCGATAAAAAAATCGGCATTGGGAAACGTGTTATCGATAACTCCAACACTATCGTTTGGGTCAAACGCACAAACAAGCTCATTTTGTGTATCGGCAATCGCCCGAAGATGGCGCGGTGCAATGTAGCCCGCAGCGCCAATGAGTGCAAACTTTTTCATCATAACTCCTTTATCGATTGTAATCTAAAACTATTAAGAGGCAACTTAAATGGCAGCCTTGATAATATTCTCGTCTCATTTCTTTATCCCCCTACCCTCCCAGCCATTATATCCCGGTTGTGTTTCGACACATTCCAAGCCCGATTCGACAAGATAACGATGAAATGTTTGCAGGCGAATGGGTCGGTCATATTTTGGCGAAAGCATATCAAAAAAATCCAAATATGCCCATTCTTTGAGTTTTTCCTCGCTCAAGCCCGCGCTTGTATAATCGGGTACAAGCAAACGCCAATTGAGCCGATTTGCAACTTTTGGCGGAAAACATTCCCGATTCATCTTAAAAACAGGCCACATAAAGTCAATATATTTTTTGCCAATCTCATAGAGTTTTTTATGTGGAATCCTTGTTGTTATTGGACGCACCCAATATTTTGTATTAAAAGGCGTATTCTTATTAAAAGGATAATGGTCGCAAACAAGCTCACCACCATTTTTTAGCACGCTCACAAGCGCAGCAATCGCATCTTTGGCGCTTGGGGTGTGTTGCAAAACTCCAAAACAAAAGCAACGGTCAATAAGTGGCGCAAGAGGCAATTCAAATATACTTGCTTGAAGCAACAGCAAGTTTTTGCTAGGTGTATTTGTACGTGCACTTGCATCTATCGCATTTGAATAATCAAAGCTACTCACGGGGGGGGGGGGGGGGGGGGGGGGGGGGGG
>CAMXAV010000189.1 GCA_947179285.1 uncultured Helicobacter sp. | reverse complement strand
CAGCTCAAAGCCGCGCTCTTTTGCGGCGAGGCGCTGCCGCTTGCGCTTGCGCAAAGCTTTGCCCTGTGTGCGCCCAATGCGCTGCTTGACAACCTCTATGGTCCCACAGAAGCCACGATTAGCTTTATGCAATACCGCCTCGTGGGCGCGGGCGGCATCGCGCAAAACGCGATTCTATGTCCCGATGTCGACATCGTGCCGCTCGGGCTGCCATACAATGGCTTGTTTGTGAGCTTGCGCGATGAGCATGGAATCGAGGTTGCGCAAGGCGCAATGGGCGAGATTTGGCTTGGCGGCGACCAAGTCGCGCTCGGCTACTACAACGACACGCAAAAGACGGGCGAAAAATTTGTGCTAGAAAAGGGTGTGCGTTGGTACAAAACGGGCGATTTGGGCAGGTTCAACCTCGCGCTTGGCGCGTATTGCTTCTGTGGGCGCGCCGATGAACAGGTCAAAATCTCGGGCTTTCGCGTGGAGCTGCAAGAGATTGATAACGCGCTCACAAAGGCGAGCGGTGCGCCCTCGCGCGCCGTTGTGCTCGAGCGCGATGGGCTGCATGCTGTCTATGCCGTTTGCGAGGCGCAGGCGCTCGATTCGCGAGAAATCCTTGCACGTTTGCGCGCGATTCTGCCCGCATATATGCTGCCTTGCAAGGTTTTTGCGCTCGAAAGCTTCCCGCTCAACAGCAACGGAAAGGTCGATAGGGGCGCGATACGACAATGGGTGTCGCAAAAAATCGCTGCACAAAGAAATGATGGGGCGAGCCAATGATTGGCGATTCTATCGATTTTTTGGGCTATGGCGCGGCGATGTTGGCTCTCATCGAGCGCCTCTTTCCCATTCCGCGCAGCCTCACGGGCGAAGGCAACAGGCAGACGTTGCGTATTTTGCGAGAATCTCTGCCTAGTGTGGACTTGCAGATTCTCGACGTTGCGAGCAAGACGCGCGCGTTTGATTGGGAGATTCCGCTCGAATGGAATGTGCGAGACGCCTATATCCTCACTCCCGATGGCGAAAGGATTTGCGATTATCATAAGAATAATTTGCATTTATTAGGCTATTCTATCCCAATGGAGTGTGATTTATGTTTCAAGGCGCTTGAACCTTATCTTTATACTCTAAAATCACAACCAAATGCCATTCCTTATGTAACCTCATATTATCAAGAACGTTTCGGATTCTGCTTGAGCTTTAATGAATTTTCGCGGCTCAAGGCGCGTTTTGGCGATTCGCAAGAGACATTCCATGTTTGCATTCAAAGCACATTAACGGAGGGTGTGATGAGTTATGGCGAGATTTATATTAAGGGACGTTCTAAAAAAGAGATTGTTTTTAGTACATATATTTGCCACCCGCAAATGGTAAATAATGAACTAAGCGGCATCGCACTTGCGTTTGCACTCGCCAAGATTTTAAGCCAAAGAGAGAATCGCTATTCTTTCCGCATTCTTTTCTTGCCCGAAACGATTGGGAGTATCTATTATCTAAGTCGCCATTTAGAATCTTTGCGCAAAAATTGCCTCGCGGGATTTGTGCTGACTTGCATTGGAGATAATCGCACATTTTCTGTGCTGCATTCACGTAACGGAAACAATCTTGCCGATAGAGCCGCACATCATGTCTTGGTGCGCTATTATCCCAACCATAAAGAATATAGCTATTTAGAACGTGGCAGCGATGAGCGGCAATATTGTGCCCCGGGTGTCGATTTACCCTTTTGCACGCTCATGCGCAGCAAATTTGGCACATATCCAGAATACCATACGAGTCTCGATGATTTAAAGCTCATAAGCGCAGAGAGTTTGGGTGAGAGCCTCGAATATGTCTTTAGAATCGTACGCGTCCTTGAGCTCAATGCTATTTACCAAAATACGATTCTATGCGAGCCCCAACTTGGAAAACGTGGACTCTATCCAACATTGAGCACAAAGGATTCGATTAACAAAATCAAAGACATGCGCAATCTATTGATGTATTGCGATGGCAAGAAAGACTTATTAGAAATCGCCGAGATTGGGGGTTTTGGATTGCTCGAAATAGAACAATGGATTGCACAATTTGTGCGGCATGGCTTACTCAAAAAACAAAACAACAAAGGCAAGAAATGTTTGAAAAAATCGTGATTCTAGGCAATGGCAATCTAGCGCTCAATATTGCCACGTTTTTGCAAAAGCAGCCCCAAGAGCAAGCCATTATTTGCGCCTCATATCGTGAAAATGCGCTTTCGCTTTTTGGCGCATGGTGCGAGAAGAATCGGATTCCCTATTATCGATTTGATAATAAAAAAGATATGCAAAATTTCATAGAATCGTTCCAACGACAAACCCTCATCATCAGCGCGAATAATTATTATGTTTTTCCAAATGACATCATAGAGCAAGAGCGATTCAAGATTATCAATTATCATAACGCGTTGCTTCCACGTCATCGCGGGCTCAATGCGCAGATGTGGAGTATTTTCGAGCAAGATTCCACGAGCGGAATCACATGGCATTGTGTCGCGCCAAAGATTGATTGTGGCGCGATTATTATCCAAAAAACGATTACGCTTGATTCTAGCGAGACATATTTGACGCTCACGCAAAAGCAGCTCAAGCTAGCCTTCGATGCTTTTATGCAGATTTGTCCACGACTTTTAGAATGGAATCTAAATACCTTGCAGCAAGAATCGAACAATGAGACTTTGCATAAGCGCGCTGATTTGCCAAATGGCGGCTATTTAGATTTAGGTTGGGATTTTGAGAAAAAGTTTGCCTTTTTGCGCAGCATGGATTGCGGCAGAAGCGGCGCTTTGCCCAAGCCAAAGCTGATTTTACATGGCAAAGAATATGAGATTTTGGGCTATAAGAAGAATCCAAAAAATGCGCTTGGT
>CAMXAV010000188.1 GCA_947179285.1 uncultured Helicobacter sp. | reverse complement strand
CGGCATGACATCGGCGATAATCGCGAGTGCGAGCAAGTCGAGCGAGGCGTTCATGTCATACGCAATGCCCAAATGCGCCTTGAGCGCCGCAACGAGATACCAGCCGACATTCGCCCCGCAAATCTCCTTTTGCGGAAAGGGGCAATGCGCAAGCTTGGGGTTAATGATGGTCGCGGCGCGCGGCAGAATCGGCGGCGGCGTGTGGTGGTCGGTGATGATGAGCGTGTTGCCGTTTTGGGCGCAGAGCTCCGCCGCCTCAAGCGCGCTAATGCCGTTGTCAATCGTGATAATCACGCAATCATGCAGCCCAAGCCGCGCGATGAGCGCGGGGCTAATGCCATAGCCGTCTGTGAAGCGGTTGGGAATCGCAAAGCCGATGTTTGCGCCAAGCGATTGCAAGAAATCATACACAATCGTTGTGCCCACAACGCCATCGACATCGTAATCGCCGATGATGAAAATCTTGCGTTTGTGCGTAAGCGCCTCGCTGATGATGCGCACAGCCTCGCCCATTCCCGCAAAAAGATGTGGCGGCGGAATCTCGCGCATACTCTTGAACGATTCGTTCTCGAAGCGCTTCTGCAAAAGCGCCATAATCGCTGTTTTGTCCAACATCATCGCTAGTTTTGCATTGTTTTATTTTCGAGCGCCTTGCGCACAAACGCCGTAATCAGCGGGCTTGGATTCTGCAAGCGCGAGGTGAACTCGGGGTGAAACTGCACGCCGACAAACCATGGGTGGTCTTTGAGCTCGAGCGCCTCGATGAGCCCGTGCGACTCGCCGCTCACGCATAGCCCCGCCTTTTCAAATTGCGGGCGATAGAGTGGATTCACCTCGTAGCGGTGGCGGTGGCGCTCTTTGATGCTCGCCTTGTCGTGGTAGATGGCGCGCAGCAAGCTGCCCTCGCGGAGCTGGCATTCATACTCGCCAAGCCGCATCGTGCCGCCCATCGGCGAAACTTTGGTGCGAATCTGCTCGTTGCCCGCAAGGTCGATGAAGTTTTCGATGAGATACACGACAGGCTCTGTCGTATTTGGGTCAAATTCCATAGAATCGGCATTCACAAGCCCCAAGACATTGCGCATAAACTCAATCAGCGCGAGCTGCATGCCGAGGCAGATTCCAAGAAACGGAATCTTATGCTTGCGCGCAAAGCCAATCGCGTCAATCTTGCCGCGCACGCCGCGCACGCCAAAGCCGCCGGGAACGAGAATCGCATCGACAAACTCGAGCTCGCCCGTGCCGCTGTTTTCAATCTCCTCGCTGTCGCACCATTTGATATTGACTTTAGAATCGAGGTTCGCGCCGCTATGAATCAGCGCCTCAATCAGCGATTTGTACGATTCTTTGAGCCCCAAATATTTGCCGACAAACGCGATGTTGACCTCGTGTTTGGGCAGCAAAATTTGCTTCACGAGTTTGTCCCAACTCTCCATTTTTGGCTCGAGCTTGGGGAGGTTCAAAAGCCTTGCAAGCGGCGTGAGCAGCCCCTCGCGCACGAAACGCAACGGCACTTGGTAGATTGTGGGCGCGTCCTCGGCGACAATCACGCAATCCATCGCGACATCGCATGAGAATGATAGCTTTTTCTTGAGCTCTTGGGGCAGCGGGCGCTCGCTGCGGGCGATGAGAATCTGCGGTGAAATGCCGATTCGGCGGAGCTCTTGCACGCTGTGTTGCGTGGGCTTGGTCTTGAGCTCGCCCGCTGCTTTCATGAGTGGAATCAATGTTACATGCACGCTGATGACGCGCTCAACGCCAAGCTCTTGCTTCATCTCGCGCATGGCTTCAAGAAAGGGCAAGCCCTCGATGTCGCCCACAGTGCCGCCGAGCTCGACAACGAGATAATCCACGCCCTCGCTTGCGAGGCGGATTCTGTCTTTGATTTCATCGACAATATGCGGAATCACCTGTATCGTCTGCCCCAAATAGCCGCCCTTGCGCTCGCGCTCAATCACGCTCGAATAGACTTGCCCTGTCGTGAAGTTGTTTTTGTGCGAGAAGTTCATGTCGAGGAAACGTTCGTAATGCCCGATGTCGAGGTCGGTTTCAGCGCCATCATGCGTTACGAACACTTCGCCATGCTCAAAGGGGCTCATCGTCCCGGGGTCGACATTGATATACGGGTCGATTTTGAGAATCCCAACCCTAAAGCCTGAATGTTGCAGCAGAGTTGCGATTGATGAGGAGGTAATGCCCTTGCCTAGCGAGCTTAGCACACCGCCTGTAACAAAGATATAGCATTTATTCATTGGTTGTGGCTTTGGTTTTTGCAGATTGTAGCGCAAGTTTGCTTAGAGTTGCCTCTAACCTCTTGCCCACCTCGGCAGAGCCGAGATGAGCTAGAGTTACTAAGGGATTTAATGGAGGCACTCTACTTCTAGCAAATGGTGTTCCACTTTTTGGAATCGCAAACGCGGAACGCGTTTGCTGTCGTGCTCGGAAGTAATTCCGAGCACTCCCTAAAGTTACGCACGACCGCCAGCTTCGCTGTCTTGTCGTGCCGCTCCACGCCGCGGGGCGCAAGGTTTTTGTTTTATTTGGAATCGCAAAACTTTTTTCAAAAAGTTTTGCTGTCGTGTTGGCAAGTGAATTGCCAACACTCCCTAAAGTGATGTGCCACCGCCTGCTATGCAGTCTTGTGGCACTGCCCTACGCGGGCGGCGAAAGGTTTTATGTTTAGAATCTTATGCGATTCTAGCCATTTGTTATTGCGAGAGGCGCTAGCCTCGTGGCAATCTACCGTGTTGGGATTCTTGTTTGGGATTTGTTGCTCGTTGATTGCCACGCTCGCGCCGCTCGCTCGCAATGACAAAATTTGCTATTGCTCATCATGTGAGCGTCCCAGCCACAGCGCGCAACGTCTCCATACGT
>CAMXAV010000187.1 GCA_947179285.1 uncultured Helicobacter sp. | reverse complement strand
CCCGTTTGTCGCTTTGCGCCAAACGCTGCTTTAACCCCCAATCCCTAGCACGCTTTTTAAAGGTTTGTGCTCCGCACGGACTATGCCCATGCCCCACAGCGCTGCGTCTATGTTATGCCTTCGGCTCGAACATAGACGTTGCGCGCTGTGGCTGGGACGCTCACATGATGAGCAATAGTAAAATTTGTCATTGCGAGCGAGCAACGCGAGCGTGGCAATCAACGAGCAAAGAATCCTAGAATCAATAAGAGATTCCATGCCGTTTGATTGCAACGCTTACGCTCGCAATGACAGATAGCTAGAATCATGCAAGATTCCAAAATATAATACCTTTCGCCGCGCGCGTAGCGCAGTGCCAAAAGACTGCATAGCAGGCGTTGGCACATCACTTTAGGGAGCACGGGCAATTCACTTGCCCGTGCGACAGCAAAAGGCAAAGCCTTTTGCGATTCCAAAAATAGCAGCGAAACCTTATGCTATAATGCCAGCAAGATTCCCTCAAAGGAGCAGATGTGAGGACCCACTTATGTGCGGAGTTGGACGAAAAGGACATTGGCAAAGAAGTCAGGCTGTGTGGTTGGACGAATAGCTATCGCGACCACGGGGGCGTGATTTTTATCGACTTGCGCGATAAAAGCGGGCTTGTGCAGCTCGTTGCAGACCCCGAGAATGGGCAGAGTATCGAGACGGCAAAGCTCGTGCGCAACGAGTTTGTGTTGATTGCGCATGGAATCGTGCGTGCGCGCGGCGAGGGGCTCGAGAATCCAAAGCTAAAAACAGGCAAGATTGAGGTTTTGTTGCACGCGCTGCATATCGAAAACAAGAGCCTCACGCCGCCGCTTGTCGTGGGCGATGAGAATGTCAGCGAGGAGCTGCGTTTGCGCTATCGCTACCTCGATTTGCGCAATCCACGCGCCTATGAAATCTTTGCGCTGCGCAGCAAGGCGGCGATTGCGGCGCGCAATGCGCTCGATGCGCTCGGATTTCTCGAGGTTGAAACGCCGATTCTCACGAAAGAAACGCCCGAAGGCGCGCGCGACTATCTCGTTCCGAGCCGAATCCACAACGGCGAGTTTTTCGCGCTACCCCAATCGCCGCAACTCTTCAAGCAAATGCTCATGGTCTCGGGCTTCGACCGCTATTTTCAGATTGCCAAATGCTTTCGCGATGAAGATTTGCGCGCCGACAGGCAGCCCGAGTTCACGCAAATCGATGTCGAGATGAGCTTCTGCACGCAAGACGATGTGATGCGCGTTTGCGAGCAGCTCCTTTACGCGATTTTTGGCGCATGCGGCGTGGAGATTCCGCAACAATTTGAGCGCATGACATGGCAGCATGCGATGGAACATTATGGCTCGGACAAGCCCGATTTGCGCTTCGACATGCCGCTTGTCGAGGTCAAGGAATGCTTCATCGATTGCGAGAATGCCATTTTTGCCAACATCGCCAAAGAGGCAGACAGCCGCATTAAGGCGCTCAAGGTCAGCGGGGGCGACACATTCTACACGCGCAAGACGCTCGGTGAGCTCGAAGAATTTGTACGCAAGTTCGGCGCAAAGGGGCTCGCCTATTTGCAGTTTCGCGAGGGCGAAATCAAGGGACCGCTGCTCAAGTTTTTGAGCCAAACATCGCTTGCACGCTTGCGCGAGCTCGTGCAGCCGCAAAATGGCGACATCGTCTTTTTTGGCGCGGGCGCGAAAGCTGTGGTGTGGGACTACATGGGCAGGCTGCGGCTCAAGATTGCAGACGATATGAAGCTGTTTGACCCCAAAAGCTGGCGATTCTTGTGGGTTGTCGATTTTCCGATGTTCGAGTACAACGAAGAGGGCGCGCTCACGCCGTTGCACCACCCCTTCACAATGCCCAAGAATCTCGATGTCTCCAACCCAACAGCCGCGCTTTCGCTCTCGTATGATGTCGTGCTCAACGGCGTGGAGCTCGGCGGCGGGAGCATTAGGATTCACCACGAAGACATGCAATCGCAAGTTTTCGAGCTGCTCAAAATCAGCAAGGAACAAGCGGAGCTGAAGTTTGGATTCTTGCTCGAGGCGCTGCGCTATGGCGCGCCGCCGCATGGGGGCTTTGCGATTGGTTTCGATAGGCTCGTGATGTTGCTTGCGCGTGCGAGCAGCATTCGCGAGGTCATCGCGTTCCCCAAAACACAAAAGGCAACATGCCTGCTCACAGGCGCGCCGAGCCCTGTGGGCGAAACCCAATTGCGCGAGCTGCACATTCGCTTGCGCGAACACAACAAAAAGGAGAGTTGAATATGAAAAAAAAGCTGTTTTTGATTATCGGCGCGCCGGGCAGCGGCAAGACGACAGACGCCGAGCTGATTGCCAAGCGCAATAGCGATACGATTGCGCATTATTCGACAGGCGATTTGTTGCGCGCCGAGGTGGCGAGCCAAAGCGAGCGTGGCAAGCTCATTGAGAGCTTCACGAGCAAGGGGAATCTCGTTCCGCTCGAAATTGTCGTTGAGACGATTGTGAAGGCGATTAAGAACGAGGCGAAGAATATTGTCGTGATTGACGGCTATCCGCGCAGTGTCGAGCAAATGGAGGCGCTCGATGATATTCTCAAAGACGAGGAGGGAATCGAGCTGCGCGCCGTGATTGAAGTTGTTGTGAGCAAAGAGGTTGCCAAAGAGCGCGTTCTTGGGCGCGCGCGCGGCGCTGACGACAACGAGGAGGTCTTCTATAACCGCATGCGCGTCTATGAAGAGCCCTTGCACGAAATCGAAGGATTCTATGGCGGGCAGGAGTTGCTGCACAAAATCAACGGCGAACGCGCGATTGAGCCCATTGTGGACGACATTGACGCTTTCTCTTATACAAAACTCCCAGCCCACGAGACACCTCAGCATCGGCTAATC
>CAMXAV010000186.1 GCA_947179285.1 uncultured Helicobacter sp. | reverse complement strand
GTTTTATCATTCTCATCGTCCTAAGTTTTTGGGTGCTTGGCATTGGGCGCTATGCTCTAAATCATGCTGATATTTTGAACATATTGATGGTTGCACTTGGTTTGCAAGAGGGAGAAATAGAGCCAACTCTAGCTTATGTCATTTTTGATGTGCGCCTTCCGCGCGTGATTCTTGCTATCTTTGTTGGCGCATCTTTAGGAATCGCAGGCGCATCGTTTCAGGCGATTTTTCGTAACCCTCTCGCCTCGCCCGACATTCTTGGTGTGAGCAGTGGCACGGGCTTTGGGGCGGCTCTGGCGCTGCTTTTGGGCTTTGGGCTCTATGCCCTCACATTGTCTGCATTTTTGTTTGGAATCCTAACGCTTGTCCTTACTCTTTTTATCGCACGCGATTCCAATAATCGTATGATGATTATTCTTGGTGGAATCATCATTTCTGCGCTTTTTCAGGCGTTTATCTCATTACTCAAATATCTTGCCGACCCACAAGACACATTGCCAACAATTACCTATTGGCTTCTGGGCTCATTGAGCGTGCATGATAGCGGACAGCTTTTCTTTTGCTGTTTAGGAATGTTGCTTGGTGGAATCGTGTTATTTGTCTATCGTTGGAAGCATAATCTTCTTATGCTTGATGAGCTTGAGGCGAGGAGCTTGGGGCTCAATATTGCGCGGATTCGAATCGTGCTCATTTTTGCTTCGACACTCATTGTCGCTTGTGTCGTAAGCCTGTGTGGAATCATCGGTTGGGTGGGGCTCATCATCCCCCATATCGCGCGCCTTCTTTGCGGCAGCAACACGGCTTCAGTTTTTCCCTTGAGTGTTTTAATTGGCGCAATTTTTATGCTCATCATCGACACAATCAGTCGTTCGCTAAGCGCCGAAGAGATTCCTATCTCGATTCTAAGTGCCATTGTTGGCGCATTCTTTTTTCTTGTGATTCTTTATCGTTCAAAGGGAGTAATGAAACTATGAAATGTTTTCGCGTTGAAAATGGTACATTTTATCGTGGCAATAGGGTTATCTTTTCAGAGATGACTTTTGAAATAGATTGTGGTGAGATTCTTGCCATTTTGGGTTGTAATGGTGTGGGTAAAACAACGTTAATTCAGTGTTGCATGGGGTTTTTGAAATGGAAAATGGGGCAAAGTTATTTACAAAACCAACCCATTTCTTCAATGCCAAGCAAAGAGCTCTTTTTAAAGGTTGCCTATATCCCCCAAGCAAAAAATCTAATATTGGCTTGAGTGTTTTGGATATGGTGCTGCTTGGTTGCAATACGTCTATCCATTTTCTGCCCAAAAAAGAGCATGTAGAAAAGGCAAAATTGATGCTAGAAACACTTGGAATCTTTCATCTACGCAATCAAACATGCGATTGTCTAAGTGGTGGCGAACTCCAAATGGTTGCGTTTGCTCGCGCGCTTATCAATAATCCATTGTTGGTGATTCTCGATGAACCCGAATCGAATCTCGACTTTAAAAATCAATATAAAACCCTCAATATCCTACAACAACTCAAGGATAATGGCAAGGGTATCATTATCAATACGCATTATCCACAAAATGCGCAGAAGCTTGCCGATAAGGTATTGATTATGCATAGGCAAAAGCCCCATATTTTAGGCGATAAAAGCCTGATTAACCGCATGCAGCTTGGCGCAAGCTTTGATGTTGACGATTGCTTTTTTGACTATCTCGCAGGGGTTTAGCGTAGATTCACCATTGGAGCCAGAGTTTTTTGAAAAATCCTAACTTTTTTTGTGAAGTTTTTTGCAGCAACTCCAAAATCTCTTTGCGCCGAAACATCACGGCAAAGTCAATCGGCGTGAGCCCCATTGCGTTGGGCTTGTCGGGGTTCGCGCCCGCTTGCAACAGCATGCGCGCAACCTCCACATAGCCCTTGAAACAAACGCCCGCAAGCGGCGTGAGATTCTTATCATTCACCTTATCCACATCGGCATGGTAGGCAAGCAGCAGTCGCACGCAATCGATGCTGTTGTGATAGCTCGCGAGCATGAGCAAGGTATCGCCCCGATGATTGGCAAGGTTGGGGTTGAGCCCGTTTTGAAGCAGAATCGCGAGCGATTGCGCATCGTTTTGGCGCGCAAAGTCAAACGACAGCGCGCAGAGCTCCTCGAGCTTTTGTTCCTCATCGGGCGTGAGCTGCATGCGATTCCTTTTGTGCTAGGGATATTTCTTTGCCCCGTAAAGAATCGCGGCGAGAAACATGATGAATGGTAATACAGAACCAATGAATAGTAAAATTGTCGTCATAAATCTTCCATTTTATGGATTTTTTGTAAAATAAAATATATAACAATCATCATAACAACAAGAAAAAAGGCAATACTCACGAGAAACACGAGCGAGCTAAGCCCCAAGCCGTCAAACTTTTCATAAATATACCCCACCAATCCAATAAACGTCGCATACAGCGCGAGCATAATGGCTTGGTGGAACGCGATGCTTTTGTCAATCTTATCTTTTTTGCTCATAATGCCATTATACCATATTTTATCTTGCCGCGCCGCTCACAGCCGCACAATCTTCGCGCCAAGCCCGCCAAGCTGCGGCGTGGCGTCTGCGAAATCGCGCACCTTTGGGTGGCTCTTGAGAAACTCGCGCACGGCGAACGCGAGCTTGCCCGTGCCGATTCCATGATAGACAAGCACCTCGTCAAAGCCCGCAATCAGCGCGTCCGACAAGAAGCTATCGAGCCGCTCAATCGCCTCATCGCTGCGCAATCCATGCAAATCGAGGCTCACATTGCTTGCCTTGCTGCTGACCTGCACGCTCGTTTTGGGCGCAGTCGGCGCGGCTTCGCAGAGTGAAAGCTCATGCAACAAAAAATGCATGCGCACGCCAAAATCGAGCTCGACAACCGCCTTGCCCTTTTTC
>CAMXAV010000185.1 GCA_947179285.1 uncultured Helicobacter sp. | reverse complement strand
GCGGGCACACAGAGCATCATCATCGGCAAAAAATGGAGCATTTTTATCAGCAAAAATGCCATTTCAGACGACCTCGATAATTTCTATCGCGCGCCGTCTCTCGACTTTCTCTACTCGCCCTTTCTGATGCTCTACCAAAGCATTCGCTCGCGGCTCGATGGCACGAAGCGGCTCTATGTTTTGTTGCAACAAGCCACCGTTGCACTGCTCATCATGGACAGCTCGCGGCTCTATTTTAGCGCGATTCAGGCTATCGAATCGAGCACACCTACGGCAAATTCACCTGCCGACCTCGAATCAGCGCCAGACCCTTCGGCGGCAGGCGATGCGCAAAACGAGGAGATTGGGCAGCTAGGCGACCTCGACAATGTCGGCGAACAAAAAGACTTTATCGAGGCAAACGAAGAATCGCAAGACGCGCTCGAGAACCAAAAGCGCGAGCTCGAGGACTTCGCACGCGTTGCCACAGCGACCACGATTCTCAAGGATTCGATTGCCGAGTTTTACAACAACCATAGCGACAGCGACTTTATCGCCGAAGTCATCGTGATAGACGGCACGAGCATGGTGCAAAAAGCCGCCGAATATCTCCGCAGCAATCTGATGATTGACACACAGATTCTCGAAGTCGATATGTGCCAGCTCATCGCCGAGATTGCGCAACACGACCTGATGGAGGTATGAGCCCATGTATAGCTTTATCCGTCCGCAAAAAAAGAACATCATCAGCAAACTTAGCAAGATTTGGATTTTCTATATCATCGCGTCTGTGGCGATTATTGCCGGCTATATGGGCGTTGTCGAAGCCGAAAAACTCTATATGACGATTCAAACCGAAGAAAACATCGCACGCAAGCAGGATTACCAAGCGCAAATCGCGCGCGCGCAAGCCGAGCTTGGAATCGCCCAAGACCAAAGCGCGTTTGCCAATCAGATTCAGGCGCAAAATGCGCGAATCACAAAGACAATCCTAAGCCTGTTCGACCTCACGCCCGACCAAATCACATTGCATAGCATCGAAATGCACCGCGACAGGCTGATTATCAAGGGCGTTACGCCATCGAAAGAAATCTACAATTTCCTGCTCGAAGCGCCGTTGCGCTCTATCTTTAACGAAAGTCGCGTGGATTTTTTCCCGCTCGCAAATGGTTGGTTCAACTTCGTCTCTGTCAGCCGCACGTTTGATTTGAATCTCACGGAGGAACAACAATAATGGACGTCTTCGCATTCAAACAGATTAATTGGGTTACAAACACACTCTGGCTACTGTTTTATACCGTTGCGCTGCTCTTGTTTCTCACGCTCTATTGGCGCGGCTATGTCGAGGAGTTTAAGGCAACAAACGTGAACTATCGCCGCGAGGAGATTCTCGTGAGCGAGACGCACAAGCAATACACGACACTCCTAGCGCAAAAGAATAGCTTTGAAAGCAACAACACGCGCGCGATTAGCAAAATGCACAGCACGCTCGATAGCAAGCAGCTTGCGAGCATTTTCGCAGGCAGCAGCGTCAAGCCCCTCAAGCCGCCCAAGCAGCAGACGAAGGGCGTTGCCGAGAATCGCTTCGAGGTCTCGGGCGTTGTCAAAAACACGCGCGAGCTGCGCGACATGCTGCGCTCGATTGAGAACAATCCGTTCGTCATGGAAATCAACTTCCCCGTGCGGTTTGAAAAGACCAAACGTGGGCTGAAATATAGCATTGGCGTGCGTGCGTTCAACACGACAATTCCCGAGAGCGGAATGATGGGCGGAACAATGGGCGGCGGGGCGATGATTCCGCCCTCTGCGCTCCCCGATTCTGTGCGATAAGGCAAAATAATGCAACTCATCGATGATTTTTTTACGCTCATCTACAACGCGCCGTTTGAGAGCAAGCCGTATGACAATCTCACGGCGATGCTTAGCAAAGAAACGCTCGATTGGTATGCGATTGTGCTTGCGTGCAACGGGCGCAATTTCGCGACTTATCAGCTCCTCGACATGTTCGCGCACAAATGCGAGCAATGGAATCTCACGCTTTCGCTCGATTCTGTCAAGACATTGCAAAGCACGTTGTTGCAGCTGCTTTTGAGCGCGCCTTCAACGCGTATGGCAGAGGAAATCATCACGCGTATCACGGCTTTGCGCGATGCGGGAATCGTGGAATATGACGAGGAGCAACGTATCAAGTCGATTGTGCGGCAGATTCGCCCGCGCGAGCGCGTGCAGGTCGCAAGCGACCAAGATTTTGGGCAAGACATCGCCACGTTGCAGAATCTCCTAAACGACTACAAGCCGCTATTGTGCGACTATGGACAAGCCGAAAGCGTGGAACGAATCGCGAGCCTGCTTTCGCAACAAAACTTCACAATCGCGATTACGGGCGTAATGAGCGCGGGTAAGAGCACATTGCTCAATGCCCTACTCTCACAAGAGATTCTCGGCACATCGGTTGTGCCCGAGACAGCGAATCTCACGATTATTTCGTATGCGCAAACGCCCAAAGCCGTTGTGTCGTTTTGGACGCAATCCGAATGGCGTAACATCGAAGAAAGCGCCAAGTTTGATGACGGAATCGCCCAATTTGTCGCCCAGACGCGCGAGATTTTTGGCGATAACCTCGCCGCAAAACTCAACGAGGGCAGCAAGGAGATTGCCACAAATGAGCTCACGAACTACACATCGGCGAAGAGCCCGCAACGTATGTGCAACCTCATCAAAAAAGTGCAACTCTATCTGCCGCTTGATTTCTTGCGCGATGGCGTGCATCTCATCGACACGCCCGGGCTTGACGACCCGCTCACCCAACGCGAGGAAATCACCAAAAACTATCTGCTGCATTGCGATGTGATTGTGCATTTGATGAACGCAGCACAGAGCGCGACAAAGAAAGACATCGACTTCATGGTCGATGCGCTCGCCAACAAGAAC
>CAMXAV010000184.1 GCA_947179285.1 uncultured Helicobacter sp. | reverse complement strand
GCTAGACGCGGCGATTATCCCCGAAGTGGGCAAGTCGAAGGCAAAAGATTCCAAAGTCGCAGGGCGCGCAAATGTGCTGATTTTCCCAGACCTTGACGCGGGCAATATTGGCTACAAACTTGTCGAGCGGCTCGCAGGCGCAAAGGCTTATGGACCCATCACGCAGGGCTTGGCAGCGCCCATCAACGACCTCTCGCGCGGCTGCAAGGCGTCTGACATTGTGGGCGTTGTCGCCATCACAGCGTTGCAGGCAAGTGGCAAATCATAATTTTCAAAAAGGAGAAAACATGCTTGTTTTAGTGATTAATTGTGGGAGCTCATCGCTCAAATTTCAGCTCGTGAATGTCGAGAGCGAAGAGGTTCTCGCGTCTGGCATTTGCGATAGAATCGGGCTCGAGGGTAGCGTGTTGCGCTACAAAAACAACAAGGGCGCAAAAGAGGAGCGCAAGAATCCGATGCCCGACCATTCGCAGGCGATTCGCTATGTGCTCGAGGCGCTGACAGACAAGAGCATTGGCGTGATTGCCTCGCTCGATGAAATCGCGGGCAGCGGGCATCGATTCGTGCATGGCGGCGAGCATTTCAAAAACTCTGTGTTGATTACAGACGATGTGATTCGGCGCTTCATCGAGTGTTCGCCGCTCGCGCCGTTGCACAACCCCGCAAACCTCATGGGCGCAGAAGCCTGCAAGGAGCTCATGCCCAACAAACCGATGGTTGCCGTTTTTGATACGGCATTTCACCAAACAATGCCGCCCAAAGCCTTTTTGTATGGTGTGCCCTATGAGTGGTATGAGAATCACAAGGTGCGCCGCTATGGATTCCACGGCACGAGCCATAAATATGTCTCGCAACGCGCTGTGGAGTATTTGGGGCTCGACCCAAAGAATCACAAACTCATCGTGTGCCATTTGGGCAATGGCTCGTCTATTTCGGCGATTCGCAACGGCAAGAGTTGCGACACAAGCATGGGTATGACGCCGCTTGAGGGGCTCATCATGGGCACACGTTCGGGCGATATTGACCCCGGCGTGTTGGAGTATATGGCAGAAAAAGAGGGCTACACTATCAAGGACATTGTGGGGATTCTCAACAAAAAATCGGGCGTGCTTGGAATCTCGAAACTCTCGAGCGATTTTCGCGATTTGCTCGATGCCGATTTGAGCGGCAACGATTTCGCGCGCCTCGCTCGCCAAGCTTTCGCGTATCGCGTGCTCAAATATGTGGGCGCGTATTGCGCTGTGCTGAACGGTGTCGATGCGATTTGCTTCTGTGGCGGCGTGGGCGAAAACGCAAAATATATTCGCGGCATGATTGTCGACCATTTCAAATTTTTGGGCGTTACGCTCGACAAAGAGGCGAACAATACGTGCGGGCAAGAGGTGATTATCTCGACCAAAGAATCGAGCGTCAAGGTGTGCGTGATTCCAACTAATGAAGAGATTATGATTGCGCGCGATACGAAAAATATTATTACGCAATTGACGTAAATTTATTTTTTTATACTAAAATGGCAGACTAAAAAGAGGCGAGGGAGAGATATGGTAGGGTGGCAAAAAAGCACGGATATTGCGGTGGATTTGGGCACTGCAAATACGATTGTATCGGTGGATGGCGAGGTGATTTTCAACGGACCCTCGTGCATCGCCATCGAACGGCATTATGGTAGCGACAAGGTTGTGGCGATTGGCAAGCGCGCCAAAGTCATGCGCGGGCGCACGCATAGCAACCTTGAAGTCATCAATCCGCTAAGCAACGGCGCGATTAGCGATTTTGAGGTTACCAAAATTTTTATGGCAACGCTCATTTCGATTCTGTCTAACCGCGTCTCTTCGCGCCCACGTGTGGGAATCTCGATTCCGCAGAATCTCACACAAGTGGAGCGCAATTCGCTCTATGAAGCCACATTGCTCGCTGGCGCAAAAGAGGTGATTTTCATCGAAGACCCATTTAGCGCCGCGGTGGGCACGGGAATGGACATCAACACATCACGCGGCAAGATGATTGTCGATTGCGGCAGCGGGCTCACAGAGGTGAGCATCATTTCGCTTGGCGGAATGGTTACATCGTCTTGCACCAAAGTCGCCGGAGACGCGCTTGATTGTGCGATTGTGGATTATGTCAAGCGGCAAAAAAACTTGCTCATCTCGAAAGATTGCGCCGAGGGGATTAAGATTCAGATTGCTGATATTTCCAAAGACGCGCCCAACACGAATTGTTGCGTGTATGGCAAGGATTTGCTCAATGGCTTGCCTGTGGGCTTTGAGATTAGCTCAACCGATGTGCGCGCGGCGATTATGCCGAGTGTGCAAAAAATCCATGCGACAATCCTCGAGGTGATTTCGAGCATTCCGCCGCAGATTGTCCCCGACATTCTCGAAGATGGCGTGATTATCACCGGTGGCGGCGCTTTAATGCGCGGATTCCGCGAATATCTCGAGGACAAACTCAAGATGGCGATTCATATCTCGCCCGACCCGCTGCACGACATCTCGAAGGGCGCAATGGAGATTCTCAAACAAATCCCACATTCCTCATTCATTGGCTAAATGGAATCTGTGCTCGCAACCCTGCACGAACACCTCGTTTGGACGTTGAGCAATCGGCATGGCGGGCAGAGCCAAGCGCCATACAATACGCTCAACCTCGCCTTTCATGTCGGCGATTGCGCGCACGATGTCGCGCAGAATCGGCAGATTTTGCTGCAATCGTTGGGGCTTTCAGAGCGCATTCTTGTGGCGATGGAGCAGATTCATGGCGACAAAATCATCGTGCTTGATTCGAGTGCGGAGATTCCGCGAAACTCCCCACCAAAGGGCGATTGCTTGCTTAGCAACCGAGACGATGTCGCGCTGCTTGTGATGGTTGCCGATTGCAATCCGATTCTTCTCTATGACCCTGTGCGCGATGTTTTCGGCGTTGT
>CAMXAV010000183.1 GCA_947179285.1 uncultured Helicobacter sp. | reverse complement strand
TTGTGATTATCGATTCGATTCAGACGCTCTTTAGCGAGAATCTCACGGCGGCGCCGGGCAGCGTCTCGCAGGTGCGCGAGGTAACGTTTGCGCTCATGCGGCTGGCGAAGGAATGCAACATCGCCGTTTTCATCATCGGGCACATCACCAAAGAAGGCGCGATTGCGGGACCGCGGATTCTCGAACACATGGTCGATGTCGTGCTGTATTTCGAGGGCGACCCGAGCCGCGAAATGCGCATTTTGCGTGGATTCAAGAATCGCTTTGGCAACACGAGCGAAGTCGGAATCTTCGAGATGAAACACGAGGGCTTGTTGAGCGCCAAAAACGCGCAACGTGCGTTTTTTGAGGGGCGCTCAAACGCCGCGGGCAGCGCCATTTCTGTGGCGCTCGAGGGCTCGCGGGCGCTCGTGCTCGAGGTGCAAGCGCTCGTGAGCGAATCGTCCTTTCCGCGCCGCAGCACAACGGGCTTTGATGGCAATCGCCTCAACATGCTGCTCGCGCTGCTCGAGCGCAAGCTCGAGATTCCGCTCAATCGTTATGATGTGTTTGTCAATATCGCTGGCGGCATCAAAATCAACGAGCCAAGCGCCGATTTAGCCGTGATTGCGGCGATTCTCTCGAGCTTCAAGAATCGCCCGCTGAATGCAAAAACGATTTTTTTGGGCGAAGTCAGCTTGATTGGCGATATTCGCGAGACGCATAACCTCGATGCGCGGCTCAAAGAGGCGATTGCGCAAGGATTCGAGCGCGCGATTCTGCCCAAAAAGCCCAAGACATCGCTGCCCATTCGCTGCTTTGAGGCAACGGAGGTTACGAAAGTCATCGAGTGGATGTAGCTAAATCTCAAACCCCGCTTCTTTGAGGAAAATCGAGGGCTCATAATCGATTTGTTTGGAACGATGCGCGCGCGCAAACGAGAAAAAGAGATTCTCTTTGGCGCGCGTGGCGGCGACATAGAAAAGCCGCCGCTCCTCCTCGAGCGCCCCGCCGCTTTTTGCCATTAATTTATAATTCGGAAACCTGCCTTCCATGAGGTCGATGACATAAACTTCATGATATTCGAGCCCTTTTGCGCTATGAATGCTCAATAGATTCACGCCGCTACCCTCGTTCATCTCGTTGCTGCCAAGCACCATTGCGATGAGGAAATGCTCAAGGTCTTTATAATTTTTGCTCAAATGAGACAGAATCTGAATCTTGGCATGGATTTTTTCGAGCGCCTCATCATAGCGCTCCTTATCGAGGCTCATGTCCTTGCGCAACGCGCGTTTATGCGCGATAGTCTGGAAAATCTCGCCCAAAAAGTCGCTCTTTTCACATTGCGCAATCAACGCGGTTGCGTTGCGGATTCCCGCCACATTGAGCGCGAGCGCATGGAGATTGGAAAGAAAATGGGCGCTGTGCTCGTGCAGACTCTGGCGCAACGGGTGCGCGGCAAAACTCGCGACATTGCCCGTCTCAAACTCGAGCGCGAGCCTATCGCGCCGCGCTTTGGGCGCAAGCAGCCCTTGCAGCACATCGCCCTGCCCATATTCGAGCAGCTCTTCGTAAATCTCGCGTCCTAGCGCGCTCCCAACGCCTTTGGCATAGTGCATCACCTGCACAAACGCCATCATGTCTTTGGGGTTGTGAAACAATGTGAGCAAGTCGAGCATCAGCGCAACCTCTTTGCTCTCAAAAAAGCTCACGCCGCCCTTTTTCTTGCTCGGAATCGCGTATTCGCGCAGCGCCGCCTCGATTCCGTCTGCTGTCGAGTTGTTGCGAAAAATCACGGCGATGTCGGCGTGTTGCGTGCCCGATTGCGCGATTTTCTCGGCAATCGCGCGGTATTGGTCGAACACATCATCATACACAAAAAGCCGCACCTGCGAGTTGCATTGCGTCTTTGTTACCTCGAGCTTCTTGGGGTAGATTCTCTCGTTGTGCGCGATGACGCGATTGGCGAGCTGCAGAATCGGCGCGCTCGAGCGGTAGTTTTTCGAGAGATTGAAAATTTGCGCATCGGCAAAGCGGTCTTTGAAGCTCGCGATAATCGAAATGTCCGCGCCATTGAACGCATAAATGCTTTGGTCGTAATCCCCCACGCAAAAGAGACTCTTTGGAGAAAGCGCGCACAAGACGGAATCTTGCAATGGATTTGTGTCTTGATATTCATCAACCAAGATTTCGATATAGGGCGATTGCGGCAAGGCACGCATTTTTTGTTTGTAATGCAAAAGTAAATCATTGAATCCCGCATAGCCGTATTCGTTTTTGAGATTCTCAAACGCGCTAAAGAGCGATTCGTACGACAAGGCATAGGGCTCATGCTCGGGATTCCTCTTGCAAAGCCATTCGTAGAATCCCTCGCCATCAACGCTTTGGTTTTGGTAGAGTGAATAGAGCTCAAAGAGATACTCGGGCTTGTAGGCTTGTTCATAATCCACAAAGCGCGGGTAGAGGCTTTTGAGCAGCATTTTGAGTTCGCGCGGCTGCTTGAGCGTGAGCTTGGCATGGGCTTTGAGATAGCGATAGCTCACGGCGTGGAATGTCCCCGCCTCGATTTTGCGTACGCGTTTTTCGTCAAACATCGCAAAGAGACGGCTCATCATCTGCTGTGCCGCCTTGTTGGTGAAGGTCAGCAGCAGAATCTCGCTGGGCGCAACGCCGCGTTCGAGCAGTGTTGCGATGCGCCCTACGATTGTCGAGGTCTTGCCTGTACCCGCCGAGGCAATCACAAGATTATGCCCCAAAGGCGCTTGGCAGGCAAGCAGTTGCTCCTCGTTGAGATGTAGCATTAAAGAGCGTATTGAATGAATTTCTTAATCGATTCGCTTGCTCCATAGTTTGGATATTGCTGCGCTTGCAACTCGACTTGCGCCGCTGTGCGGTTTTCGATATTGAACACGATGGGTCCAAGGAAATTCACGAGGCTATTCTCGAT
>CAMXAV010000182.1 GCA_947179285.1 uncultured Helicobacter sp. | reverse complement strand
CGCTCCTCGTTTGCGAAACCAACAGCGAGTGGCGCGGCGTTTTGGGCTATAAGATGCGCGGCATCGATTCGGGCGCGCCCGAGATTGTCTTGCAAGCCTATTCGTATGATTAATATTTTCTAAATTTTTTGCATTTTCTAAAGAAAACATTAAATTTGAGCATTTGTGGCTGCAACAACAAATTGTCATTGCGAGCGAGCGGCGCGAGCGCGGCAATCAACCGTGCCGAGCATTCCAAAACGCTTGATTGCAACGCTAAGCTCGCAATGACAAATCTAGAATCTTTCTCATTGAGATGATTCAGTTCAAGCCTCACAATGACGGATAACGCAAAGGGCAGCAATCCCTTATCGCTCTAAATATACTGCAACTTCTGGCAAAAAAAGCCGAATTTTGACGTATAATACGCGCAAAGGTTTCTTGCGATTTGTGCTCATAAGAATCCTTTGCGAAAAATTGCCCGCGAGCGCGCAAGGGCGACACGGGCGCGATGATTATATCAAAAAAATCTAAATCATAAAGAGTAAAAATGTCTTTACAAATCGGCAAATACCATTTCAAGAGCCGCCTCATTGTCGGCAGCGGCAAATATAAAGATTTCCAAACCACATTCGAGGCGACCAAGGCAGCAGAAGCAGAGATTATCACCGTTGCCGTGCGGCGCGTGAATATCACCAATCCGCATGAGGAGAATCTGCTTAGCTTTTTCGCCAACCACCCGATTCAGTTCTTGCCCAACTCGGCGGGCTGCACAACCGCAAAAGAAGCCGTTGCGCTGTTTCGGCTGACCAAAGAGGCGACAGGCATTGACTTTATCAAGCTCGAAATCATCGGCGACACGCAAAAGACGCTCTACCCCGATGTGCTCGAGACCCTGAATGCGTGCGAGATTCTCGCCAAAGAAAATTTTACGATTCTCGCCTACACCAACGATGACCCGATTGTCGCAAAGCGGCTGCAAGATTGCGGTGCGAGCGCGGTAATGCCGCTGGCTGCGCCCATTGGCAGCGGGCTTGGAATCCAAAACCGCTACAACATCGCGTTCATCAAAGACGCCATCGATGTGCCCGTGATTGTCGATGCGGGCGTAGGCTGCGCGAGCGATGCGGCGATTGCGATGGAGCTTGGCGCTGATGGCGTGCTGACCAACACGGCGATTGCATGCGCCAACGACCCAATCATGATGGCACAAGCCATGCGCGATGCCGTGCGCGCGGGGCGGGCGAGCTTTCTTGCGGGCAGAATCCCCAAAAAGCCCTTCGCAAGCGCGAGTTCGCCAACAGATGGCATGGCAAACCTCAACATCTAGGACATAAATAAATGATTGCCGCGTATCTCGAAATCATCATCTTGGGTATCTCTCTCGCAATCGATGCCTGTATTGTAGCATTTTCGTATGGTTTGTGCTCGAAGCCTTGGAAAATCAACAATGGGCTTAGAATCGCCATCACAACCTCGTTTTTTCAGTGGCTCATGCCCATCATCGGCTGGTATATGCTCTGGATTGCCAACGAGGGTTTTTCAGATTATGCGAGCATTGTAGACCATTGGATTACCTTTGCCATTTTCTTGGTACTTGGGCTCAAGATTATCAAAGACGCGCACAGCGAAGAAGACGAAGACCAAACGCCCAAGACGCTCTCGCTCGGCGTGCTGCTGCTGATTGGAATCGCGACAAGCATAGACGCCCTCGCGGCAGGCGTGATGATTTTCTCGCAAAACACGCCGCTCTATATGAGCGCGAGCCTGATTGGCGCAATCACCTTTGTTTGCGTCATCATCGCCTATGTGGCGAGCAAGACCCTAAGCCAAATCCCAACCAAAATGCTCGAAACAGGCGCGGGAATCGTCCTCATCGGGCTTGGAATCAAGGTGCTTATCGAACACACGCTCGCCTGAACGCGCCTTGCGCCACGACTCCGCCGATTTTTGTTTATAGAATGTTAACAAAACATGCTATAATGCCCCTTTCATAAACCAAAAATAGGAGAGATTTATGACACATCAAGATTTGCATTCCAATCCGCAATGCGCCGTGCGCGCGGTCGCGTTGCCCAAAAAACCCTTGCTCATACTCATGCTAGCATTTTTGCTCGGCGGCTTTGCGGGCGCAAAAACCTTTGCGACGGTTGATGGCAAAGACATCACCGACAAAGACATCGCGATGATTCTGCGCGCAATGCCCGGCGCAACCTATGACAAGCTACCACCCGAGATTCAGCAGCAGGTGCTGAACCAAGCCATCGAGCAGCGGCTGCTCATGAACAAGGCAAAGAAAGACGGAATCCAAAACAGCGCCGAGTATAAAGAGGCGCTGCAAGACGCGCAAGACGAGCTTGCGCTTGGTGTTTGGATGAAAAAACAGCTCGATAAAATCACGATAAACGACAAAGAGGCGCGCGAATTTTATAACCAAAATCCCAAGATTTTTGCCCAACCCGAGCAGATTAAGGCACGGCATATCCTCGTTAAAGACGAAAAAACCGCAAAGGACATCATCGCGCAGCTAGGCAAAGCGCCCAAAGGCAAGCTCGTTGATGAGTTCAAGAAGCTCTCTGCCGAGAAGTCTATCGATGAGGGAATCGCGCAAGACGGCGGCGAGCTGGGCTGGTTTACGCGCGACCAAATGGTGCCCGAGTTTTCAGACGCGGCTTTCAAGCTCGCCAAGGGCAGCTTCACAAAGAATCCCGTCAAGACAAACTTTGGCTACCATGTGATTCTGCTTGAGGACAAAAAGGCGAGCGGCACAGCGTCTTATGACACCGTCAAAGAACGCGTGATGCAGGGGCTCAAGATGCAGAAATTCAAAGAGAATCTCGGGCAAATCGCACAAGAGTTGCGCAAAGACGCCAAAGTCGTTGTGAAATAAGGAGAGGCAATGCTAGTTAGCGGCGTAGAAATCCTCCAAAAAGCGCACCGCGAGGGCTATGG
>CAMXAV010000181.1 GCA_947179285.1 uncultured Helicobacter sp. | reverse complement strand
CCATAATTGTTAGTAATTTTTAATAATTATAAATATTTACTTTAAAAATAATATTTTCAGTTATTTAGCGGAAAAAATCATAATATTAATATATCAATATATATTGATATATTAATATTTCTATGCTACAATGCTCCTTGCAATTTCAAATCACAAGGAGACTACCATGTCCGTTTCAACCCAATTTCTCAACGCGCTGCAAAGCTTTGCGGCGTATTTTGTCGAGCTTTCAGCCCTGTTTCTTGGCATCAATATGCTTGTGGGCTATCTCAACGCGAGGTTTTCGCACACTATCCAAAAGCACCTGCATGGCAATGCCGTGTCGAGCTACCTCAAGGCAATGCTGCTGGGCGCGATGACGCCCTTTTGCTCGTGCAGCACCATTCCGTTTTTTGTCGCACTGCTCCGCAACAAAATCCCTCTGGGGGTGAGCTTTGCCTATCTCATCACCTCGCCGCTTGTCAATCCCATTATTGTCGCGATGTTTCTTGCTTCTTTTGGAATCAGTTTGAATTTAGCATATATTATTTTTATTGCTATTGCCATTTTGCTACTTTGTCTGGGCATTGCACGATTCAAGCAAGAAGGGCTCATTAAAGAAGGATTTTTGGCACAAAACTCTTCTAAAACATCTTGTTGTGCTGATTCTGCGGCAAATTCACAGACACAGAAAACGCCCAAATTTACCACACAAAGTCCATGTTGCGCGCAAAGGAATTTGACAAAAACACAGACTTGTTGCGCTAAGAATCTGATTAAAGGGAATGAAGCAAAATCGAATGTTTTCAAGAAATATTGGAATCAAAGCTTTGCAGACTATAAAAAAATCCTGCCTTATTTAGTCATCGGTATGCCAATTGGTGCTTTTATCCATGACTTTATCCCGCAAGGAAGCTTGGAATCTGTCTTAAAAGATTTTGGCTATTTTGGCGTCATCATCGCCGCTTTTGTCGCGCTCTTGCTTTATATTCGCGTTGAGGCAATCATTCCTATCGGTTTGGGGCTCATCAATGCGGGCGTTCCTCTTGGCGTGATAATGAGCCTACTAATTGCTGGCGGGGGTTGCAGTCTGCCCGAGCTTATCTTGCTCAAATCCATCTTTACAATGCGTCTTTTATTGCTGTTTATGGCAATCGTGCTTGGAATCGCAATAGGATTCGGCTCTTTTGTTTTAGCGTTTGGATTCTAAAGGAGGCATAAAATGAAATTTTTAGATAGATTCTTGCCATTGTGGATATTTTTGAGTATGCCTATCGGTCTTTTTCTTGGGGTAAGTTTTCCACAAATTGTTACATTTTATTCCTCTTTAGAGTTTCAAGACATTAATCTAGCCATAGTTTTTGGGCTTATTATTATGATGTATCCACCATTAGCAATTGTAATGTTTTCCTATAAAGGCGAAAGCCTCATCACACTGCCTCTTGATGTGTTACTTGTCGCTTTGCCTTTGGTTGCGTATTTTATCATCATGTTTTTTATATCGTTTTATAAAAGCAAAGGCTTTGGTTATGCCAAATGTTCTGCTGTGAGCTTTAGCGCATGTGGCAATAATTTTTGAGTTGAGTCTTGCTGTTGCCATCGCGTCTTTTGGGATTGATTCTGGGCAAGCATTTGCAAGCATTGTTGGTGTGCTTATTGAAGTACCTATAATGATAGTCCTAGCAAGCTGGCTTAAAAGGAATAGATGGGCGAGCACATAGAATCTTGCAAAGGATTCTATGTACTATTTTGCCTTGTTTTATGTGGGGATTAGATTCTCATTAGAACTTATCCCTATGCACCTCAATGAGCCATTTCACCATTTTTGGGTCTTGATGACTAAGAAAGAGGCTTTGCTTATCATCAAGCCCCGCGATGCTTTGCATATCCGAATCGCTAAGAGAAAAATCAAAAACATCAAAGTTTTCTATCATTCTCTCCTTGCGCACGGTCTTTGGAATCGCGATAATCCCTCGTTGAATCTGCCAATGCAAAATGACTTGCGCAATGCTTTTACCATATTTTTTGCCAATCTCCGCAAGGGTCGGGTTGCTAAACATATTGTTTTTGCCCTCGCCAAAAGGCGCCCAACTTTCCATCGCCACGCCATATTCTTGCAGCACCTCCTGCGCCTCAAACTGCGCGTGCAGCGGGCTGCATTCAATCTGATTCACAGCGGGCTTAATCTCGTTATTAATGCAAAAATCCACGAGCCTATCGGGGTAGAAATTGCTCACACCAAGCGCCTTGATGCGCCCCTCTTTATAGAGCCTGCTCATCGCGCGCCACGCGCCATAGACATCGTTAAACGGCTGGTGCAAGAGCAGCAAATCCAAATAATCGACTTGCAGCTTTTTGAGGCTCGTTTCAATCGATTTTAGGGCTTTGGATTCCTCGTAATTGTTAATCCAAACTTTGGTCGTGATGAACAGCTCCTCGCGCTTGACGCCCCCGCCAATCGCGGTTTTGACCGCCGCCCCGACTTCGGCTTCGTTGAAATACGCTTGCGCTGTGTCGATGCTGCGGTATCCCACGCTGATGGCGTCCTCTACGCACTTTTGCGTGTCTTTTGGCTCAATCTGAAACACTCCATAGCCGAGAATTGGCATTTTGACGCCGTTGTTGAGGGTGATGAACTCCATGTTTGCTCCTTTTGTGTTTGTGTGTTGTGTTGTTGAATCTGCGCCGCTAGCGCCCGCCGCCGCGCCCTTTGCGCCCGAATCTTGAGCGGCATTTTTGCTTTGGTTTGAATCGCAACCTTGCAATCCCAAAGCCCCCGATAAGCCCGCAATGCCTAATATTGCGGTGCTTCGCAATAGCTTGCGTCTTTGTTTGTCCATTGTTCTCCTTTGTGAAAAGATGTGATATTATAAGGCATGACACCTAGTGTTTGTCAAGGGGGGGGGGAGAAATTTTGTTGTTATATAGATTTCGTTTAAAAAATCGGTTACTAATATTTTTAT
>CAMXAV010000180.1 GCA_947179285.1 uncultured Helicobacter sp. | reverse complement strand
TTGCGCGCCGCGCTCGCCTATTGTTTGCGCGAGGAAGTCTCGCGCGATTGGATTGCAACGCGCGAAGCGGAGCTTGCGCAATATTTCTTGAATCTCGTGCGCGATTTTCCAGAGCTCACGCTCTATGGCAACCTAGAAGCCCCGCGCGTTGGCATTTTTGCGTTCAATCTCGAGAACCTCTCGCCGCATTATGTGAGCTTCTTGCTCGCCAAGCGATTCCATATCGACACGCGCGCTGGGTGCAGCTGTGCAGGACCTTATGCGCATGATTTGCTCGACATGGACGATTTAAACTTCGTGCCCGCATACAAGCATGGCTGGGTGCGCGCGAGCCTGCACTACACACACACCAAAGCCGACATCGATTGCCTCGTTGCGGCGCTGCGCCGCCTCGTCTTGCGCTAAAGGCTCATCTTGTAAAAAAAATCATTTTGGCTTTTGTCAATCAGCTGCTTCTTTGTGCGCGTGATAGCGACATAATAAAGATTGATTTCCTCATAAAATTTTTGGAACGCAACATTGCTGATTCTGCCCTGCCCAAAAAGCTTGTGGTGCTGCTCGTAGAGATTGCTAAAATCGTCCTCGATTGTTACGCGGTCAAACTCCAAGCCTTTCGCCGTGTGCGTTGTCAAAAGCGCCGTGCCCTCTTTGTTTTGGTAGAGCTTTTTCGCTTTTTTATATAAATGCACGATGTCCTTGCCATATTGATTGAGCACGAAAATCGAATATTTCAGCTCGGGCTCATTCGTGTCCTCGGCATATTGCTGCACCTCATCGAGATTCTTAAATTTCTTGAGATACTGCAAATGCGGCGCGGTGATGTGCGCCTTGTTGCCCTCTTGTAGCGCCTTGAGCGATAGAATCATCGCAAAAATCTCATCGGGATTCTTGATGATATGCAATGTGTCGCTCGCGTTCTTGGCGATAATCTCGACAATCTTCGCGTTTGTGCGCGTCAGAATCGCGCTTGTGGCGCAATCAGAGCTTTGCGGAATCTGCGACACAATCCGCACATTCTGTGGCAAATCCTTGAAGCGATTGAGAAAGAAGATTGCCTTGTCGAGATAGCATTGCGGCGTGCGGAAGCAATGCGTGAGCATGTGCTTATGCGCCGTATTGATGTTGCTAAGCGCATTGAACGCGCCGCGAAAGCCATAAATGCTTTGGTGCTCGTCCCCAACGAGAATCTTGCGGCAGGGCATTTGCAAGAAAATATCGAGCGTTACCTCGTTTGTATCCTGCGCCTCATCGAGCAGCACATAATCATAATCGAGCCGCCGCTGCGCGGGCGAAAGCAGCTGGTATTCTTTGAGATAGAACGCATGCGTGAAAGGAATCTCGCCTCGCTTCATCATCATATAAATCTTTTGCGCGTCTTGATAGCCCTCGCCCAAACGCGCGCTAAAGCCCTCAAGGCTGCTGTTGCAAAAATCATACAGAATCTGCCGCACATGCGCGATGTAGTGGTAGTTGCGATTCTCCAAAATCTCGCCAATCTCAAACGCCGTGTATTCCTTGCGCGGCTGCATGTCGGGATAATCTTGCGTCAAGATGTGGCTATACGCGAGCGCATGCGTGGTTTTGACGGTCATATTTTTTGTCGCCTTGTTGTGCATTTCCTCGACAATCGAGCGATTGAACGCGAGATACAAAAACGAGGCATGCGGCAGAGCCTGCGCGATTTGCAAGAGGATAAAGGTCTTGCCCGAGCCTGCGGCTGCCTGAATCTTCAGCACCCCCGCTTTGGGCAAATCGCGAGCCGATTGTATGATTGCTTGCTGTTCGGGCGTGAGGCGCATTCTAGCCCCTAGAGCCCAAGTTCTTTTGCCAAGAACGTGCCCGTATGGCTTCCAGTTTTTCTATTGCGCCGCGCGATGTCTTCGGGCGTGCCGCAATCCACGAGCGTGCCGCCGCCGATTCCGCCATCTGGTCCCATATCAATCACATAATCGGCGTTTTTTATCATATCGAGATTGTGCTCAATCACAATCACGCTATTCCCAAGCGTTGCGAAATGGTGCAACACCTTTGTGAGCTTGTCAATGTCGGCAAAATGCAGCCCCGTTGTGGGCTCGTCTAAGATATAGAGTGTCGCGCCCGTGTCTTTGCGCGCAAGCTCACGCGCAAGCTTGATTCGCTGCGCCTCGCCGCCGCTTAGCGTTACGGCGTTTTGCCCGAGGCTGATATAGCCAAGCCCGACATCATCGAGCGTCTGAAGCTTTTGCGCAATGCGCGGAATCGGCGCGAAAAACTCGAGCGCCTCGCTCACGCTCATGTTCAAGATTTCGGCAATATTCTTGCCCTTGTAGGTGATTTCGAGCGTTTGGGGGTTGTAGCGCTGCCCAAGGCAGCTGTCGCATTTAACGAGCACATCGGGCAAGAAGTGCATTTCGATTTTGATTTCGCCCTCGCCTTGGCATTTCTCGCAGCGCCCGCCCTTGACATTGAAGCTAAAGCGCCCCACGCCATAGCCGCGAATCTTCGATTCCTTCGTCTCGGCAAAGAGATTGCGAATCTCGTCCATCACGCCCGTATATGTCGCTGGGTTGCTGCGCGGCGTGCGCCCGATTGGGCTTTGGTCGAGGTAGATGACTTTGTCGAGCTGCTCGAGCCCATCGATTCCAACGCCATCAACCTTTTTCACCTTGCGTGCGTTGTTGAGCAGCTCTTGCGCCACAGGCAGCAGGGTTTGGAGCACGAGCGAGCTCTTGCCGCTGCCGCTCACGCCCGTAATGCACACGAAATTGCCAAGCGGAATCCGCACATTCAGGTTATGGATATTGTTGATGTTCACATCGGTGATGGCGAGCCATTTTTCTTGCGGGCGGCGATGAAAATATTCAATCTTCTTTGCGCCCGTGAGATATTGTGCCGTTGGCGTGTTGGCGCGCAACAGCGAATCGGTTGTGCCCGAAAAAATCACCTCGCCGCCGTTCTTGACCGCGC
>CAMXAV010000179.1 GCA_947179285.1 uncultured Helicobacter sp. | reverse complement strand
GCAACTTTTGAAGCAATCTCTGCAACAACAGGGGCGAGCTGCTCCAAATCAATGGCAGAATCGGTAGCCTTATTTGCAAGCGGTTGTGTTTCTTGATTCAAGGCAGAATCTTTGCCCGCTACTTTCGATTCAATAGCCCGTTTCTCCAACGCAACGTCTATAACTCCATTTTCTTGCAATTGCTCCTTGAGCCTCTCTGCCATCTCGGCAAATTGTTCATCGAGTTCTTCTTGCATTTCCTTGAGTTTTTCAAGCCTTTTCTTCCACTCTTTATTACTCACAGGCTGATTAAATGCAGCATTATCTTTAACAATAGGTTCAGAAATATTATAGAGCGCATTTTTCTCGACTTTATCAAACATGCCATCAAGTTCTTTGATGAGTTCTATCGTCCCGCCCTCATAGAGTTCGCCGATTCGTTGAATGCGCCCATCGAAATTTTTATCGATTTTGATAGTCGCATTAAGCATTCCTTCTATTGTTCTATCATCATATCCTGTTTCATGGTCAATTGTCGCATTATCGCCAATTGTTTGATATGTCTCTATCGAGCTATCGCGCGCGATATTATGCCGCAGACTATAAATGCCATTGACAAGAAATGTCTTTGTCTCACGCAATTCTTCATCATCAATGCGTCCGCTTCCGTCTTTATCCGCCCCTGCAAGGTTTTGTTGGTAGGCGACATCGCCAAACCAACCGCTAACAAACGCTTCTGCCTTGCCATTTAATCGAATCGCACCATCGCTACGTGCATAGAAATTATCTTTGCCAAACTGCCCTTTCAATCTCTCGAGATTCTCTTTTGAAAGGTTGAGTGTAACGCGTTCATCTGTCTTTGGGTCGTTAAATATTACCGCCACAGAATCGCTTGTTTTCTCGATTTTGTCGCTCACGCGCACATTGTTTGCACGCATAAGGGCGGCAATATTGGTGAGCCCATTTGCCTTGTCTTGCCTTTCTTCTTCGGCGAGCGCCTCGCTGCTGCGGTTGGCAAGGCGAGTTTGCATGGCGGAGAAGACGTTGGCGTTGAGAAAGCTATATTGCGCTAGTTTTCTTCCAATCATTAATTTAAAACTCCTTACTTTTTAGGTTATTTAACACATTGGAGGTGCGGCTTTAAGCGCATATATTAATGTGTGCGACTAAAGTCGTACCTCCAATATTTTTTGTTACTGCGAGCGTTCGCGTTGTAATTAACCATTCTTGAATAACCAACACGGTTGATTGCCGCGCTCGCGTTGCTCGCTCGCAATGACACTTTAGATTCTTCACGCTTCGCATTCAGAATGGCAAATGTTTTGAAAAATCCATTACACTGCTTGCTTGGTACTATATCGTACAATTCCAAAAAATCTTTAGCGAAATTTCGATTCTTTGTTTTGCTTGCTGTCAGTAAACTATGCTTGCGTTGTTTTGGCTTATATATATGGAAGTGCAATTTTTGAGAAATGCAAACGATTCCAATCGTCATTGCGAGCTTACGCGAAGCAATCAACGATATTGAGCAGGCAAGAATCGTTGATTGCCGCGCTCGTTACACTCGCTCGCAATGACAAGATGTTTCGCTTCGTTCAACATGACAATGGGAATCTTCGGAGGTGCGGTTTTAACCGCACTCATTATAATTTTATGAGTGCGACTAAAGTCGCACCTCCAAATAAAATATCGCAGAATCATGCAAGATTCCACAATAAAATAAAAACTCGCCTTTATGATTCCAAAAACTAGAATCTAAAATTGAGCCCGATGCCGCCGCTTATGGTGAAGGTTTTGTCGAGGTTGAGCGTTACGGGCAAGGGTATGCCGATGTCGATTCTGCCGCTGTCTTCGCCAAGAATCATCTGCTTGCCTTTGGCGAAAAGCTCGAGCTCGACACGGCGCGAGACAGAGAGGAGCGTGCCGACTTTGACAAAATAGCTTGCCCCCTTAAACGACAGATTGCCCGGATTCTGCCCGCTAATCGTTACATTCTCGCTCGCGAGCGTTGCGAACGAATAGCCTACGCCTGCGCCCATGATGGCGCGCAAATAGCGATTAATCGCTGGCGTAAAATTATATTCAGCAAACGCGCCATAATACTTGAGCCCGCGCCGCTGGTGCGCAAGCTCGATTCCGAGATAGAATCGATTCTCAACGTTTGCCAACCAACCCGCGCGCACCTCGCCGCCCCAAATGGGGCTCTCCTCAAGCCGCTGCTTTTCATCGAGCAAATCGGCGATTTTGAGGCGACTCCACGAATAGGCTTTTTGCACATCGCCAACGAGGCTAAGCGCGAGGTCTTCGGCGTTCATTAAGCCCATAGGCGCAAGGCAGAGGCACAGCAACAAAACAACGGCGCGCACACAAGCCCCTAGACGATGCCTTGGTCAATCATCGCGTTGGCGACTTTGCGGAATCCCGCGATGTTCGAGCCCAAAACGAGGTCGTTGGGGTTGCCAAATTCTTTTGCCGTTTCTTTTGAGATTCGATAGATATGCTTCATGATGTTATGCAGCTTGCTATCGACTTCTTCAAAGCTCCACGACAACATAGACGCGTTTTGGCTCATCTCAAGCCCGCTTGTCGCCACGCCGCCCGCGTTTGCCGCCTTGCCTGGTCCATAGCAGATTTTTGCCGCAAGGAACGCGTTGGTTGCGTCAATGCTTGAGGGCATATTTGCGCCCTCGCTGACGCATTTGCAGCCGCCCTTGAGCAGATTCTTAGCGTCATTCACATTGATTTCGTTTTGCGTTGCGCTTGGGAACGCAGCAAAGCATGGAATCGCCCATAGCGGGTTGTGGTCTTTGGGGTAATCGCTCACGGGCGTGTATTTTGCGCTCTTGCACTCTTTGGCATACGTTTCGAGGCTCTCGCGGCGCACCTCTTTGATGTCTTTGAGCAAATCAACCTTGATTCCGCTTTCGTCATAAATCATACCCCGCGAATCGCTCACGGTAACGGGTTTTGCGCCCACTTGCAAG
>CAMXAV010000178.1 GCA_947179285.1 uncultured Helicobacter sp. | reverse complement strand
ACTCATAGTCGCGCGTGTCGTGCGCGGGGACACTCATCACCGCGCCGCCGCCGTATTCATGCAAGACGAAATTTGCGACCCACACGGGCAAAACCTCGCCCGTGAGCGGGTGGCGCACAAAGAGTGGCAGCGGGCAGCCGCATTTGGGCGCAATGGAACGTTCTTTGGGCGAGGTGTTGCGCATTGTTTCGATAGTGTGCGTGTGCTCGCCGCAAAGCCCCTTTTGCAAAAGCTCGCTAACGAGGCGGTGCTCGGGCGCAAGCGCGATGTAGCTCACGCCATAGAGTGTGTCGGGGCGCGTGGTGAAGACATCGATTGTGCCGCTTAGCTTCGAGCTTTCATCGAGCGTGAAGGCGAACTCGAGCCCAAAGCTCTGCCCAATCCAGTTGCGTTGCATTGTGAGCACCTGATTAGGCCAGCAGCCCTGCAAGGAATCGAGCGATTCGAGGAGCTCTTTGGCATACGCCGTGATTTTGACATAATATTGCGCCATTTCTTTTTGCACAACTTCTGTATCGCAGCGCCAGCAGCGCCCCTCGATGACTTGTTCGTTGGCGAGCACCGTGTGGTCTTTGGGACACCAATTCACGAGCCCATTTTTGCGATAGACGAGCCCCTTTTGCCACATCTGAATGAAGAATTGCTGCTCCCAACGCGAATAGATGGGGTCGCATGTCGCAAACTCGCGCGTGCGCGAGAACGACAAGCCGAGCGATTGGAGCTCTTTGCGCATGTCGTCAATGTTGCTGTATGTCCATGTCTTTGGGTGCGTGTGGTGCTTGATGGCGGCATTCTCGGCGGGCAGCCCAAAGGCGTCCCAACCGATGGGGTGCAAGACATTCTCGCCCTCTTTGCGAAAATAGCGCGCGAGCGCATCGCCAATGCAATAGTTGCGCACATGCCCCATGTGGATTTTGCCGCTTGGGTAGGGGAGCATGCTAAGGATATAGCGTTTCTTGCGCGTTGTGTCATCAAGCGGCTCGAAAGCTTGGGCTTTGTCCCATGTTTGCTGCCATTTGGGTTCGATGAGTTTGGGATTGTATTCCATGTTTGTCCTTAATATTCGACATCATCGTTGCGGACGCTGTCGATGACGATGAGCACGACAGAAAAGAGGTTGGCGACTAGCGCCCCGATTGCGAGCGATGTGGCATGCGCTGTGCTGTTGAATGTTTGCTCGAAGATGAATGCGGGCACGAGATGTAAATCTGCCACAAGCGAGCTCGCGAGCATTTCGGCGGCAAGCGTGTTGCGCACGCCGATTTTGAGAATGGTCGAGATGATATTCACGCTCGCGGCGATGAAGAGCATAATCGAGGTTTGCTCATAGAGATAGCCCGCCGTTGAGGTGAGGCTCATCAGGCTAAAAAAAACAAAGACGACTTTTCCCCAATCCATTGTTTGTCCTTATAATGTTCCTTTTGCATACATCGAGCGCAGCTTTTGTTTTTCACGTTTTGCTGCCTCTTTTGCACGCAACGATTCTTGGTATTTCTTGAGGTCGAACCCGAGCCAAATTGCAAAGAGCATTGCGATGAAAATCGAGCTATACGAGCCCACAAATGTGCCAACGAGCATTGGGAGCGTGAAGCCGATGATGATGTCCCCGCCAAACAAAAAGAGCGGCACGAGCGTGAGCAAGAGCGTGAGCGTGGTGAGCAGCGTGCGCGAGAGCGTGCGCGAGACGGCTTCGTTCATGACTTCTTGTAGCGATTCTTTGGTGCTTTTTTGCATGCGTTCGCGGATTCTATCGAAGATGATGATGGTATCGTTAATCGAGTAGCCAAGTAGCGTCAGCAGCGCGGCGAGCACATCGAGCCTGAAGTCGATGTTAAAGATTATCACAGCGCCGCATGCGATGATGATGTCATGCGCAAGCGCAAGCAGGCTCGCAAGCGCAAAGCGCCACTCGTAGCGGAAGGCGACATAGATGAGAATCCCGATACTCGCGAGCGTGAGCGCGAGGATTCCCTTGTTGCGCAGCTCATCGCCAACCTTTGGACCCACGACATCAACGCGGCGAATCTCGAGTTCGCCTGTGGGGGCGAGCAGCTCGGTGAGTGTCGTGCCCAAATCGCTCGCAATGTTGCTTGTTGCAATCGGCAGGCGAATGAGAATCTCGTTTGGCGCGCCAAACTCGCTCACGCTGAAGCCGTCATACGCTCTTTGCGTGCTCAACGCCGCACGCACCTCGGCGATGGGCGCAACGGGGGCTTTGTATTGGATTTGTACGATGCTGCCGCCGCTAAAGTCGATTCCGTAGCGGAATCCTTGCGTGAAATAGAGCACGATGCTGCCAAGAACGAGCACGAGGGAAAGCCAGATGGTGTATTTGCCCATGCCGACAAAGTCATAGACACGTTGCGATTTGAAAAGTTCCATTATGCCGCTCCTTTGAAACCAAACCACAGATTCAAGTTTTTGCTTTTTGTGATGCGCGGGCTTAGCCATTGGTAGATTCCGTGCGTGCCGACAATCGCTGTGAGGATTGAGGCGAGAATCCCGATGCTGATTGTTACGGCAAAGCCCTTGATTGCGCCTGTGCCAAAGGCATAGAGCAAAACAGAGGTGATGAGCGCCGTGAGGTTGGAATCAAAAATCGCACGTTGCGCGTTTTCGTAGCCAAGCTCGATGGATTGCAGAATGCTCTTTTTCTCGCGCAAACATTCGCGGATTCGCTCGTTGATAATCACATTTGCGTCAATCGCCATGCCGATTGTGAGGACGATTCCAGCCATGCCCGGGAGCGTGAGCGTTGCGCCAAAAATCGCCATCACAGCGACAATTAGCAACAAATTGACGAGCATGGCAAAACTCGCAATCACGCCCGCAAGCCCGTAATAGACGACCATAAAGGCGATTGTGAGCGCAAAGCCAACGACAAGCGCAAACATCGAGACGCGAATGCTGTCGCTGCCGAGGCTTCGTCCAACGCTGCGTTGTTCGAGCAGCTCGATAGGCGCGAGCAGAGC
>CAMXAV010000177.1 GCA_947179285.1 uncultured Helicobacter sp. | reverse complement strand
CCATCAACGATGGCAGCTTGCAAGAGACATTCTCGAAAACCAAAGAGTTCGCAAGCGATGTCAAAGGCGACATCGCAAACAGGGCAAAGGCGGCGTTTGGCAACAAAGCCGAAACGCGCAGCGATTGCGGCTGCGAAAACACAGCCCAAAAGGAATCCTAATGCCCATCAACACAGGAATGCCACGTTCTGTAACAGGACATGCGATTAGCGGCGGGTTTGTCGCGCTGCTTGTCGCGGGAATCAACAACAAGGCGCGATTCTGTACCGACAAAAAAGGCGCGTTCAAGCACGCGGCAAAAGTCGGCTTGCAGGGCGCAGCGATTAGCGCAGCGGCGATTGCGGCGACCAACAGCATTGGCAGCAAGCCCGCGATGCGCGCGGGGCTCGAGGCGCTTGGCTATCTCGCAGCGGGCGCTGCTGTGGCTGTGGCGCTCGAAGCGCTGATTCCCGAAACAGAATCAAAACCACAAATTTGCCTACCAAAGGAGTCATCATGACAAACCAAACAAACGTTGCAAACAACAACACAGACAACGCAAACAATGCGAACACCAACACAAACTTTGGCGCAAGCGCGGGCGCGGGATATGGCGCAAACAACGCGCAATTTGCGAACGCGCAAAACATGGGCGGCTTTGGCAACATGGGCTATGGAATGGGCGCGGGGTATGGCATGGGCGGATTCGCAGGCGCTGCGGGCGCTGGCTTTGGCGGATATGGCGCGTTCAACCCCTACTTTGCCAACATACCACAGCCCCAAAACCCCTACATAAGCCAAGCAAACGCGGCACAAGGCGGAATCCTCGCGACACTCACCACGCAAAAAGGCGAGATTCTCAAAGGCGCGGCGATTGGCGCGGTGGCGGCGTTCATTCTGACCAACCCAACCACACAAAACGCGATATTCAAGGGCATTGCAAAGCTCTCATCGCTGCTCGAAATGGGCGTTGAGGAACTCAAGGAACGTTACGAAGACGCCAAGGCAGAAGTGAATGAAAACTGACATCACGCTCACGCTCGTGCATGCGACCAAGAATCGTATGCGCTTTGCCTACAAGATTCGGCGCGGGCAAAAGATTGCGCCCATGCCACTGCGTATCGCGCTCGAATCGATTGAGGGCATCTCGCATGTGCGCATCAACGCGATATTGTGCCAAATCATTCTGCATGCGAGCCTCGATAGGGCAACGCTCGAAGAAAAGCTCTACCATGTCTTGCAAACATTGCTCGTTGCGGGCGATTCGCAACATGACGAGAGCTATCTCACATTGCGCGATGAGATTCCAAGCGCAAGCGAGGTCGTACGCGCGCTCACGGCGCTGTGCCTCGAGCCGTTCTTGAGCCCCCCTGCGCTCAAGCTCGCGTTCGCTTGCGTTGCGGCTTTTCCTGTGCTTGCGAGCGGTTGCAAAGAGCTCGTGGGGCAAGGAATCACATCGCGCGTGCTCGAGGCACTCGCCATCGCCATCTCGCTCACGCGCAACGACTTTCGCACGGCAAACGCGACAAACTTTATGCTTTGTTTGGGCGAGTACATCGAAGAAATGACGATGTATAAAAGTGATGATTTAATAAAGGAGCTAAGCAAGCCCAATGTCAAAGAAGCATGGATTGAGCGCAACACAAATGGGCAGCTCACGCGTGAGCTTGTCGCCTGCGATTCTCTTGCCATTGGCGACATCGTCATCATCGGCGCGGGCAACACCATTTGTGTCGATGGGCATGTCGTCTCGGGCATTGCCACCGTGAATCAAATCTCGATGACGGGCGAGGCAACGCCTGTGCAAAAAGAGCATGGCGACAGGGTTTTGTCGGGGACAATCGTTGTCGATGGCGAAATCAAGGTCTGGGCAGAGAATGTCGGCAACCAAACGGCGAGCGCGCGTATCAAGAGCTATATCCAATCCTCGCTCACGCAAAAATCCGCCGTTCAACTAAGCGCGTCCAAAATGGCAGATGGGCTTGTCCCTATCACGCTCGGGCTCGCGATTCTGTCGTATCTTTACAGCCGCGACATCACGCGCGCCGCGTCTGTCTTGCAAGCCGACTATTCATGCGCGCTCAAGCTCGCCACGCCTGTGGCTTTCAAAGCCGCGATTAGCAGCGCGGGCAAGAGCGGAATCATCATCAAGGGCGCAAAGGCGCTCGAAGGCTTGTTTGAAAGCGATGTGTTTGTGTTTGACAAAACAGGCACGCTCACCAAGGGCGATTTGCAGGTTGTGAAGGTGCATTCGTTCTCGGCAGATTGGGATTCTAACGCAATCCTAAACCTCGCTGCGAGCATCGAGGAACACTATGTCCACCCCGTTGCCCAAGCGGTCGTGCGCGCGGCAAAAGAGCGCGACTTTGTGCATGTGCATCATGAGGAAGTCGCGTTCATTGTCGCGCACGGCGTGAGCAGCAAGGTTTTGGGCAAGAAGATTGTGATTGGCTCGCAACATTTTCTCGAAGAAGACGAGGGAATCTGCTTTGCGCCCAACCAAGAGCGAATCGAGGCGCTCAAAGCCACAGGCAATATGCCGCTGTATATCGGCTATGACGGAACGCTCATTGGCATGATTTTGCTCCAAGATGTGTTGCGCGAAAACGCCAAAGACGTGCTCTTGCAGCTGCGCGAAAACGGCGTGCGCGAAATCATCATGCTCACAGGCGATTCTGAAACAAAGGCGGCGCAAATCGCCGATGAGCTCGGAATCGACCGCTATTATGCCGCGCTCTTGCCCACGCAAAAAGCCGAGATTCTCGAGCAAATCATGCATGAGGGACGCAAGGTAACATTCATTGGCGATGGCATCAATGACGCGCCCGCGCTGCTCAAGGCTGATGTAGGAATCGGCATGCACAAGGGCGCTGACATCGCCAAGGCGAGCGCCGACATCGTGCTTTTGCGCGATGAATTGCAGCATGTCGCCGATGCCAAAGCCTTTGGAATGGCATGTTTGTCGCGAATCCGCACAAACTTTCGTGCCACGGTGGG
>CAMXAV010000176.1 GCA_947179285.1 uncultured Helicobacter sp. | reverse complement strand
GGGGGATAAGGGGGCTGCTTCGCAATTAAGCCCCCTGTCCCCCTTAACGAAAATAAGCCATGTTTAGAATCTCCAAAGATTCTTGCTTGTTCAAAAATGCAAAAATATAAAAGGATTCTAATTTGGCATAAAGAGCAATGGCTCAAATATCATGGATTCCATGTCGCTTTAGATTCTGTCTTGTTATTGCATTTAGCGATGATTCCATGCTTGGTTATTTTTTCAAGGGGGACAAGGAGAACTACTTGCCATAGCAAGCATGAAATGCTTGCGTATCAAATGATGGCTTCCCTCTTATCCCCCTTTGACCCCCAAACCCCTGCACGCTTCTTAAAGGTTTGTGCTCCGCACGGACTATGTCATGCTCCACAGCGCTTCGTCTATGTTATGCCTTGCGGACTCGAACATAGACGTTGCGCGCTGTGGTTGGGGCGCTCGCATGATGAGCAATGGTAAATCGAGTATTTACATTGGAGGTGCGACTTTAGTCGCACTCGTTATTTTATATGTGCGATTAAAATCGCACCTCCATTTGTCATGTTGAGCGGAGCGAAACATCTTGTCATTGCGAGCGTTCGTAAGAACGCGTGGCAATCAACGAGCGAAGAATCATCAGAAAAAGCGGGAACGCGAAAATTGTTTTGCAGAATCTAAGCTTTGAAAGCGTAGAATCAAAGCGCCCAAACCCGCAAGGGGGCGGGCAATCTTTAAACAAGGAGCTCCCAATGCGTAAGCAGCAAGGACTTCCTAGAAAGGCATTATACCTAAAATTCAAGCTGTTTTTCGTGTTTGAATTTGTGGTTTCTGTCAAATTCTAGGTCTTGCGCCCCGCTTGGGGCGCTCCTTGTTTGTTTCGCCTCGCCCACCCCCATTTTCAGCAAGCACTAGGCAAAGCCATGCTATGCTTATATTCTTACTTTCAAAGGAATATTTCGTGGAAAAAAAGATTCTATGGGTGAGCCCATATAGCCTGCATGACACAAGCAGCGGCGCGGCGATTCAATGCCGCACAATGCTCGAATGCCTCGCCAAAGAGGGAATCAAAGTTTTGGTTCTTGGCAGCTTTTGCTTCGACAGCCCACGCGGCACAACCTACTTCCCCAAGCTCGAAGAAGAGCTCAAGGCGCGCGGCACACAGCCCGTGATTCTCAACGACAAAGACAACAACATCACCTACCACTACACCGTTTGCGCAAGCCGCGCGATGTCCGTCTTCACGCACGATGAAGCGTGGCGATTCTATATGTATTATTGCGCGCTGCTCAACAGCTTTCGCCCCGACATCGTGATTGGCTATGGAATGGGCACATGCGGCATCGCCGTGCAAGCCGAGGCAAAGAGGCGCGGAATCCCATTTGTCTATCCCATCTGCAACGGCAACCACCCGCATTATGACTTCAACGATTGCGCACTGCTGCTAACCGAAAGCAAGGCAACGGCGCAACTCTACGCGACCCGCGACCGCATGAATGTGATTCCGTGCGGAATCTTCATTCGCCCCGAGAAATACATCGCCCAAAAGCGCGACCCAAAATACATTACGCTCGTGAATCCCGACCCAACAAAGGGCATCAGCATCTTCACCAAGCTCGCGCTCAAGGCGCACGAAAGCGGGCTTTTGCAACAACACAATCTCCGCTTTCTCGTTGTCCAAAGTCGCGGCACGTTTGAGCAGAGCCTCGCAAAACTGCATTTGCCCGACAGCAAGGAATGCCCGTATAAGCCCGAGATGTTCCCGTTTGTCGCGCTCGCACAACACACGGGCGATATGGCGAGTATCTATGCGGTAACGCGCGTGCTGCTCGCCCCGAGCCTTTGGTATGAGAGCTGGGGGCGCGTGGCGACAGAAGCGGCGCTGAATGGCATTCCGTGCGTTGTGAGCACGAGCGGCGGGCTCAAAGAGGCGATGGGCGATGTGGGCATCGCCGTGCAAGCGCCGCAAGAATGCCACAAAGACCATTGCAGAATCCCAACAGACGCAGAGATTGCGCCGTGGCTTGATGCGCTCGCAAAAGTCCTCGCGCGCGATTGGAGCGAGGAATCCAAAAAGGCGCGCGAGACCTTTAGCCTCGCAAACAGCACGCGCCGCGTCTTGGACGCACTTGCGCCGCTCTTTGCCCTGCGCGCTGGCAGCAGCCCGCATATCATTCGCAGCGGCAATTTGCGCATGAAAATTGACGGGAGCTTTTAGGAGTTTTGCATGAACACAGGCATTGTCGCGGTGATGATTGGCGTGTCGATTCTGATTGGGCTCATCGGGCTCATCTGCTTTTTGTGGGGGCTTAAGAGCGGGCAATTTGACGATGAATACAAAATGCGGCAGGGGATTTTATTTGACAGCCCAAGCGATTTGCAACAGGCGATGCGCCAAAAGGGCGAGAAAGAGGAGCAGAGAGGCTAGCGGTTCGCCTTGCGAGCGAGTGCGAACATAGCAATCAACAAGCAAAAAATCACCAAAAAGCGCAAGTAAGGATATTTTGCAGAATCTAAGCTTTGCGAGTATAGAATCAAAGCGCCCAAACCCGCGAGGGGGCGGGCAATTTTACAATCAAAGGAGCTCCTATGCGTAAATCGCAAGAGTTTCCTAGAAAGGCATTATACCTAAAATTCAAGCTGTTTTTCGTGTTTGAATTTGTGGTTAGCCTAAAATTCTAGGTCTTGCGCCCCGCTTGGGGCGCTCCTTTGGTTTGTTTCACTAGCGCTCAACATGATAATGGAGATGCGATTTCAATCGCACTCATTATAATTTTATATGTGCGACTAAAGTCGCACCTCCAAATATTGTGTCATTGCGAGGCGAAACCGAAGCAATCAAACGTCTTTGAACGCTCGCTTGGGATTCTTTGCCTGTCGATTGCCACGCTCGTTACACTCGCTCGCAATGACAATTGGAAACTTGTCATGTTGAGCAAAGCGAAACATCTCTATGGATTCTTCGCATTTGAGATTCTTCAGCCTAAAGGCTTCAGAATGACAAATTGCTAGATTCTTTGGT
>CAMXAV010000175.1 GCA_947179285.1 uncultured Helicobacter sp. | reverse complement strand
GAAGTCGTGGCAATCGCCGACATCACGGGCGATTCGCTCGAGCTTGCCAAAAAATCGCAAGAATCGGATAAAAATATCATTATCTTTTGCGGCGTGCATTTCATGGGGCAGAGCGTGAAGATTCTCGCGCCGCAAAAGCGCGTGTTCATGCCCAAAATGGCGTGCTGCTCGATGGCGCGCATGATTGATAGCGCCTATTTCGACGAATCGATTGCGCTGCTGCAATCGTATGGAATCGCCAAAGAACGGATTCTGCCCATCACCTACATCAACTCCAATGCCGATGTCAAGGCGAAGGTGGGCGCGATAAATGGTTTTGTCTGCACGAGCTCCAATGCCGCGACAATTCTCGCGCATGCGCGCAAGGAAGGCAAGATGATTTTCTTTCTCCCCGACCGCTGCTTGGGGCAGAATCTCGCGATTCAAAACGCGCTCCAGCATGCGACATTAGGTGTCGATACCCCCGAAAAGGTGTGCGCGGCAGACATCGTCTGTTACAATGGCTTTTGCTCGGTGCATCAGCTCTTCACGACAAGCGATGTCGATTTCTTTCGCCAAAAATATCCCGATATTTTGATTGCCGCCCACCCCGAGTGCGACCCGAGCGTCTGCGCAAAGGCAGACTTTGTCGGCTCGACAAGCCAGATTATAAAATATGTACAAAGCCTCCCGCTCGCGCAAAAAGTCGCCGTGGGCACGGAGTTCAACCTCGTCAACCGCCTGCGCAAAGAAAACACCTTTGTGCTAAGCAGCACATTGCCGCAATGCCCCACGATGAACGAAACCACGCTTGACGATGTGCTGCAAACCCTGCGCGCATGCAAGAATGGCGAAAGCAGCAACGAAATCGTCCTCGAAGAATCCGTGCGGCAGCTCGCCTTTGCCGCGCTCGACAAGATGTTTAGAATCTAGGCGAGTTATGCAAATCACACTCGATTCCTCGCCTGCGTTGCGCGAGCGCGCGCTGACGCTCCAAACGGCGCACAGCACGATAGAAACGCCCGTTTTCATGCCCGTTGGCACACAGGCGAGCGTCAAGGCGCTCGATTCTCTTGATATGCGCAATCTTGGCGCGCACATCATTCTCGCCAACACCTACCATCTCTACCTGCGCCCGGGCGCCGAGAGGGTTGCGCAGCTCGGCGGGCTGCATGGATTCTGCAATTTTCCCCATAGCTTCCTGACCGACAGCGGCGGATTCCAAGCCTTCAGCCTCGCGCAAAATGTGCGCTATGTCGAGGACGGAATCGTGTTCAAGAGCCACATTGACGGCAGCAAACATCTCTTCACGCCCGACAAGGTGCTCGAGATTCAATACCTGCTCAACAGCGACATCATGATGGTGCTCGATGACCTCATCGCGCTGCCCGCGCCGCAGCAAAGAATCGAGCAAAGCATCGCACGCACGATTGATTGGGCAAGGCAAAGCTTCGCGCACCACAAACGCAGGCGCGAGGAGGGCGCGGCGCAGGGCAACAACATCTTCGCGATTGTGCAGGGCGGCACAGACAAGCTGTTGCGCAAGGTTTGCGCCGAATCACTCTGCGAGCTCGACTTTGACGGCTATGCGCTCGGCGGGCTGTCCGTTGGCGAGCCCAACCTCGAGATGTACGCAACCATCGCCCACACAGCACCGATTCTGCCGATTGATAAGCCCCGCTACCTCATGGGTGTGGGCACGCCCGAAGACCTCATTGAGGGAATCGCGCATGGCATCGATATGTTCGATTGCGTGATGCCCACGCGCAACGCACGCAACGGGACGCTGTTTGTGCGCGAGGGGCGGCTCTCTATCAAAGCCGCAATCCACAAGGATTCGCCGCTACCCATCGAGCAAAACTGCACCTGCCACACCTGCACGCACCACACGCGCGCCTATCTGCACCACCTCTTCAAGGCAAAGGAGCTAAGCTACTATCGCCTCGCAAGCATGCATAATCTGCATTATTACCTCGAGCTCGTGCGCGCCGCGCGCCGCGCCATTTTGTCGGGCAGCTTCCGCGCCTTTCGCGCCGCGTTCTATGCCGCGCGCAACGCCGAGATTCCGCAATATGACGGCTGTGTATTTTAGCGGCTTTGGCTTTGCGAACGAAAGCGCGCTTTTTGCCGCGCCGCCAAGCGCCGTGTATGAGTGCCTCGATATGCGCGATTGCGATGTCGTGGGCTTTAGCTATGGCGCGCAAAAGGCTGTGCGCTATGCGCTGCAATCCACGCGCCCAATCCGCCGCCTCTGCCTGCTCTCGCCCGCGTTTTTTCACACAATGCCAACAAGGCGCAAAGAAGCGGAGATTCGGCTCTTTGCCGCCAACCCAACGCGCTATCTGCGGGCGTTTTTGCAACAAGCGCTCGGCGGCGACACAGACGCGAGCGCGGCGCAAAAGGAGCTCGTCTTGCCCTATTTCTGCCTCGCTGCGCCCGAATCGATTCAGTTGGACACTTTGGAGGGCGATTTGCGCATATTGTTGTTTTACACATTTTGTGCCGATGAACTCACACAGATTCGCGCGCGCGGAATCGAAATCGAAGTTTTCTTGGGCGAAAAAGACAGAATCGTGAGCGCAACAGAGGCGCGCGATTTTTTTGCCCCGCTCACAACGCGCATTTTTTGGGTGCAGGGCGCGGGGCATTTGCTGTTATTATGAAAGAATAAAATCACAAACAGCACTTCCGATTTGTTATTGTACCCTCATTATGCCCGTTTTCATCATTGTACCCCCTTTTGTCATTGCGAGCAAGGCGAAGCAATCAAACGTCAAGATGTTTCGGCTAGCGCCTCAACATGACAATTTGGGGATTCTTTGATTATTGATTGCCACGCGTTCTTGCGAACGCTCGCAATGGCACACGGAATCTTGTCATGTTGAGCGAAGCGAAACATCTCTTTGCTATTGCTCATCATGTGAGCGTCCCAGCCACAGCGCGTAACGTCTATGTTCGAGTCCGTAAGGCATAACATAGACGCAGCGCTGTGGAGTGCGACATATACAAGCGTAGCGCAC
>CAMXAV010000174.1 GCA_947179285.1 uncultured Helicobacter sp. | reverse complement strand
TCGCCATAGTGCGTGTGCATGCGGATACAATTGCTGATGCAGATTTTTTCGCAAAGCCCACAGCCGATGCAGCGCTCATTGCCGCTTTCGAGCAGGCGCATGAGCTGGTGGATTGCGCGGTAGCGCGGTCCTAGCGGGAGCTTTTCGAGCGGGTAGCGCGTTGTGTGCGTCTTGCTGATGAGCTGCTTGAAGGTGAGCCAAAGCCCCACAAGAAGCTCGCCATTGAATGTGCGGCGCACAAAGCGCCAGCTCGATGGCTTGTCATGGCGCGAATCGATGTTTTCGTACATAGAATCTCCTTAGAACAGCAGCACAATGGCTGTGATGAAAGTGTTGAGAATCGCAAGCGGCATGAAGATTTTCCAGCAAACCCACATCAATTGGTCGGAACGAATGTGGGGGTAGGTTGCGCGCACCCACATAAACAGCGCGATGAAAAACGCGACTTTGATGAGGATTGCGATTCCGCCTGGGATAAACCCCCACGCGTTGAAGCCGCCAAAAAAGAGCAACGAGACGAGGAACGAGAGGGTAATCATATTGGAATACTCGGCGACAAAGAACAAGCCCCAGCGGATTCCAGAATATTCTGTGGCATAGCCCGAGATAATCTCGGCTTCGTGCTCGAGCAAGTCAAAGGGCGTGCGGTTGAGCTCGGCATAGCCAGCCATCAGGAACAGCAAGAACGCGACAGGCTGCTGAAAGACGAGCCACGAGAAGAATCCATCGCTTTGGTAGTTGTTGATGTCGACAAGCGAGAGCGAGCCCACGAGCATGATGGGCGCGAGCAAGGAGAGCCCCGAGACGACCTCAAAGCTCAAAAGCTGCATTGTCGCGCGCGCAGCGCCGATGAGCGAATATTTGCCGCCCGAGCTAAGCCCCGCAAGCAGCGGACCATAGACGCCCATTGCGCCCACACCGAGCACGAAGAGGATTCCGATGTTGATGTCGGCAATGAGCGGGCGCACGAGATAATCGCCGATATAAAACTCGGGCAAGAAAGGGACAGCGGCAACGGAGATGAACGCCGCGCATGTCGAGATGATGGGCGCAATCATGAACAAGAATCGGTTGGCATGGCTTGGGACGATGTCCTCTTTGCAAAAGAGCTTGATTCCGTCTGCAAGAAGCTGCAAGAGCCAAAAGGGACCGACATGGATTGGACCAAGTCGCCGTTGTGCATAGCCTAGAATCTTGCGTTCCAAATAGACCATAAACCCAGCGATGGCAGCGATGATAGACAAGACGAGGACAGCTTTAAGCGCTGCATCGATAAACTCAATCATTGTTTTCTCCAAGTTTTGGGATAATGCGCACGACAGCAAAGCGGCTTGCGGGCTTGAACAGCGGGTGCTCATCGCGCATAAACTGCCCAAGCGATAGCATTGCCGATTCGCCGCAAAGCTTGTCATCGACAAACACGGTTGCGCTGTATTGCCCGCTGTCGCCCTGCAAATGCACGACCTCGCCTGCCGTGAGATTCCATTTTTGCAAGAAATCTTTCGAGACATACAGCCCGCCTTTGGAGCGCAAGAGCTTAGACGCATAGCTCCAAGGCGAAAATTGCGATTGTGGGTCGCAACCATAGACAAGCAGGCAATCTTGCGGAATCGCGCTCACATCATGCGGCGCGGGGAAGTCAGAAAGCGGCATTGGCGCTTCTTTGTCGCCCTTTTGTGCGAGCAGCACGCTTTTTTGCGCGAAGAGCTCGCGAAGGCTCATGCCCGCGTAGCCTTGCTCTTTGGGGAGCAGCTGTGTGTACTCATCGAGCGGGCGCTTCGTGTCTTTGTAGAGAAACGCGGCGGGGTTGTCGAGCGCAAAGGCGATGTCGGCGAGCGTGATTCCGTTGTAGGTATAGGCAGGCAGCAGCGGCACAACGCGCCTATCGAGCGTGGTGAGCGAGCCATATTGTTGCAGCAGCGAAGGCATCGTGCAATCGGTCGTGTCGTCTTGGGGCAGCGAGCTAATGCGGTAATGCCCGCTCTTGTTGAAGCCAATCGTGTAGCCCTCGAGCTGATTATCCAAATCGCATATCAGCGCCACGCCAAGCGCGTTGCCTTCGGGCGGAAGCAGAATCACATTTGCACTTTGGCTAAGCAGCGCGAGGAGTTTCGCGATGTATTTGCTTTGTGGGTGGTGGTAGAGGTCACTACCCGCGATGATTGTGAGCTGTTCGCCGCGCAAGGGCTCGAGCGTTTTTTGCTCAACCTCGCCAAAGGGCGAATGGAGCGTTGCCTTTTTATCATCTTTTTTTGCGTCCGCTTTCTCATCGGTTGCGGCGGAATCGGGGGCAGATTCTGCGGCAGACTCTGCGGGCAGCTCGCCCCTCATGAAACGCGCGAGCCACAGCAGGGCGGCATATTCATCGCCCGCGCTATATGTCAGGTATTGCGCGCTCTTGTTGTCGAGAAATTTATCGCCAAGCGGGTGAAAGGCAAAGAAGCTGCTGCCCTTGCGCATTTTGAGCGTGTTGTGGATAAGGTGGCGCAAGACGGGGACGTCATGCGCCACATTGCAGCCAATGCTCAAAATCGCGTTGCTTTGCTTGAGAATCTGCGTATTCCCCGCGTTGCCCGAAGCCATGAAGGTTTGCAAAAAGCTCTGAAACTCGCGCGCTGTGGGGTTGTAGAGGCGATAGCCCTTTTGCTCTTTGAGCGCTTGGAGAATGAACGCCTCTTCGTTGGTGATGAAGTTGCCAAAGCTAATCGTTTCGGCTTTGTTGAATGCCTCGATAGTCGCGGACAGCTCGCCTTTGGGCTCGCCAAAGTCGACGTCCCAACCATAGCGCCCCGCGCCGCAAAGCGAGCTATAAATCCACGCATTCTTGACGCGATAAAGCTTGCCTTGCTTGCCCTCGTAGCGCAGCGAGCAGCCAAGCGGGCAATGCGGGCAGTGGCTCTCAATCTTTGTGAGCTCCCATGCGTTGCTTGTGTAGTGGAAATGCTCTTCGGTTAGCGCGCCAACGGGGCAGACGGCGATGCACTCGCCGCAATCGCCGCAGTCTTTGCCG
>CAMXAV010000173.1 GCA_947179285.1 uncultured Helicobacter sp. | reverse complement strand
ATATCGGCGCTTTGTTGCACGCTCGAAAAATCGCCAACCTCGAAAAGAAAAATCGCGCTTTCGCCGTTTTGGAGCGACTGCACGAGCTCGCCTAGTCGGTTGCCAAAATCCTTGCCCAAATGGCGCAAATCGTATCGTTTCATGCGTGTCTCCTAGCGGTCGATTTCGCCAAAAATGGCATTGAAATTTCCGATAATCGTAACGGCATCGGCGAGATAGTGCCCGGGCAAAACTTTTTGGAGAATCGAGGTGTGGAAAAAGCTCGGCGTGCGCGCCTTGAGCCTGTAAGGGTATGGGTCGCCCTCGGAACGGATAAAGAATCCAAGCTCGCCGCGCGGCGATTCTGTGGCGCAATAGACTTCGCCCACAGGCGGGCGCATGCCTTGCGTAACGAGCACGAAATGCTGCATGAGCGAGTAATTTTGCGTCATAATCTGTTCTTTTTTGGCAGAAATCATGTCGGGGGCTTCGGCAATGATGGTCGTATCCGTGCTTGGGTAGAGCGCGATGAGCTGCCGCAAAATGCGCGCAGATTCGGTCATCTCGCGCATATAGACGGCATAGCGCCCATAGCTGTCGCAGCGATTGCTAGTCGGAATGTCGAACTCCATTTCGTCATAGAGCTCATAGGGTTGTGCCTTGCGCAAATCCCATTCTATGCCGCTGCCGCGCAACATGACGCCGCTGCAACCCCAACTCTTGGCGTCTTCGGGCGTGATGATGCCGACGTCTTCGAGGCGGATACGCCAGATTCGATTCTCGCTCAAGAGCCCTTCGAGCAGGGCAAGCGACTCGGGCAAATCGTCAAGGAATTTGTTTAGTTTGTCGAGCCAGCCTTCGGGCAAGTCGAGCGGCACGCCGCCTATGCGTATGCTTGAGTGCGTGAGCCGCGCGCCGCAATAGTCTTCAATCAGGTCGATTCCATACTCGCGCGTGCGGAAGCAATAGAGCATGACGCTCATCGCGCCGACATCGAGCGCATGCGTTGCGAGCCAAAAGAGATGCGAGATGATGCGGTTGAGCTCGACAAGCAGCATGCGAATCACCTTTGCGCGGCGCGGAATCTCGATTCCAAGCAGCTTTTCGACACTAAGCGCGAACGCGTGGTTGTTGCATGTCGCGGCGATGTAGTCCATTCTGTCGGTTGTGGGCGTAAACTCATTATAAATCATATTCTCCGCCATTTTCTCCATGCCGCGGTGTAGATAGCCGATGTCGGGCGTTGCCTTGATGATTTTTTCGCCATCGAGCTCGAGAATGAGCCGAAGCTGCCCATGCGCGCTTGGGTGCTGCGGTCCGAAATTGATAATCATGTTGTTATCAACGCGTTCAAAATGGAGATTCTCATAATGGGGGTTTAGTCTAGTCGGTGTTTGCATTAGCGTTTCTCCTCAAGCGTCTTGGCGCGCTCGGGGGTGAATCTATCCACAAGCGGCACGCCCGATTCTTCTTGGTAGTGAATGCTCGTTTTGGGCGCGTTGTCATCAACGGGCGCGCCATAAGCGACTTCGTGGTCGATTCGCCCAAAGCGCGTGCTGTCGTAGCGGTCGATATGCGCGGGGTCGCGCTGCTCTGCCCCGATAATCTCGCGGTATTCCTTGCCAAAGATTTTATCGACTTCATACCATTGCGCCGCCTCATCGCCTTGCAGGGGGTAGGTCTTGCGCAATGGGTGTCCCTGCCAATCATGCGGCATGAGTAGGCGCTTAAGGTAGGGGTGGTTGCGCACAACGATGCCGAACATGTCATACATTTCGCGTTCGCTCCAATTCGCCGAGCCAAAGAGGCTGCAAACGCTCAAAATCTCTTGCCCAAGCGGCAAGAAACAGCGCAGGCGCAGGCGCGTCTTGCGCGTGTAGCATAGCAGCTGATAGAAGAGCTCGAAGCCGCCCTTTTGCGCGATGTAGTCGATTGCGCTCATCTCGCTCAATGTCTCGTAACCTCGTGCTTGCAATAATTGCATGGCTTGGAAGTTGTGCTCGGGCGCTATCCAAACGACTAAATCGGTGCGTTCGATGTAGGATTTGATGATAGGGACATCTGCGAGCGCGGCGATGTCGTCTGCAAAGTCGCTATCGTCTGGGATTGGCTCGTGCGGAATGTGTGCGGGCTTCCAAAAGGGCGGGGTGTAGTAGGCTTGTTTTTGTTGGTTTGTGCTGCCAAATTTGGCGGCGTTTTGGTCGAATGTGGACATCTTAGAGAATCCTTTTTGCTGGACGTTTCATCGAGGTGCTGTTGCGGCGAATCTTTTGTTGCAAGAGCATGACGGCATATTGCAAGGTTTCGGGGCGCGGCGCGCAGCCGGGCAGGTAAATATCAACGGGAATGATTCTATCGCAACCTTGCACGGTTGCGTAGGTGTTGAACATTCCGCCTGTGTTGGCGCAGCTGCCCATCGAAATCACCCATTTTGGCTCGCTCATCTGGTCGTAGAGACGGCGCAAAAACTCGGCATGCTTTTTAGTAATCGTGCCCGAGACAATCATCAAATCGCTTTGGCGCGGCGAGGCGCGAAAGATGACGCCGAAGCGGTCGAAGTCGTAGCGCCCTGCGCCCGTTGCCATCATCTCAATCGCGCAGCATGCATGCCCATAGGTTAGAGGCCAAAGCGAATTGCTGCGCCCCCAATTCACGATATGGTCAATCGTTGTGAGCAAAACGGGCAAGCCGCCGCTTTTTGCCCAATTCACTGGATGCGTTGCCATTCTAGCGCTCCTTTTTTCCATTCATAGATAAAGCCGATTGCGAGGATTCCGATGAAAAACAGCATGCCCATAAAGCCGAGAATGCCCACAATTTTGAGGTCGAGCGCCCAAGGGAACATGAATAGAATCTCGACATCAAACAAGATGAAGAGCAACGCAACGATGAAATAACGCGCGCCGATTCTGTTGGATTGCTTGTTGGGCAGGGGTCCGCACTCGTATTGCGCGAGCTTGAGTTTTTCTTCGCTTTTTCTGGCGAGCCGATTGCCGACAATGCGCGACAAAGACGACACGACAACAAACGCGATGAT
>CAMXAV010000172.1 GCA_947179285.1 uncultured Helicobacter sp. | reverse complement strand
TTGGCAGAGACATTGCCCAGCAACAACCTTCCGCTATATTGTGAGCCATCGAATTTGAGGGCATTGCGGGTGTCGATGTCGCCAAATTGGATTCCGCCTACGCCGATGAGTGTGGCATTGGTGAGGCTTGGCAATGTGGCTGCACGAAGGTCGACAGAATCATCGAGCGCTTGGCTGCCTGTGTTGTCGCCCTTTGCTGTGGTGTCGATTGTGAGGTTTTTCACAGAGCTTAGGTGGTTGCCATTGCCGTTTGCTTCGTTGGGCTTGAGCTTGAGTTTCTTATCGCCTGTGTAGTTGGTGATATTGAGTGTCTCTGCGTTGTCAAACTTCAAGAAGCCTTCGAATCCTTGACCTGTGAGGTCGAGGTTGACTGTTTTGGCATTGCTTAGGTTGACGATACCCTGCCCTAGCTTGCCGTTTGCGTCCCCTGTGGTGTTGTCGCCATTGTCAGTGTCTGCACCATTGAGGGTGAGGTTCACTGTGCCTTTGGTATCGACCAAGACATCTTGCCCCTCTGTTGCACCATTGTAAATCACGCTCAAGTTTTTCTCGCCAAGCCCTGTGAGGCGAACATTCGCTGCGTCTTGGAATGTGATGGTCTTGAGGTCGGCGCTTCTGTCGGCGATTTGGACATTGCCCATAACGGCTTCTGTCTTGGTTGTGCCGTCTGGTTGTGGGACTTCTTCTGTGCCGACTTCTTGCTCTTCGCTCACGGTGCCAAGATTGATGAGCAACGCATCGCCTGCGTTCTTGGTTGTCGTGTTGAACACGAGGTGCTCAATCGTGTTGAAGTTGTAGGTGTTGGTGCGTGCAACGTTATCGACTTGTCCAACGAGGGTCAAGCGGTCGCCGCCATTGCCTGTTGTGGGGTCGTATTTGTCAGCGCCAAGGTCGACAACAGCATTTTGCGCAAGGCGAGAGACATCAATCACGACTTTGTCGTTGCCTTCACCTGTGCTGAAGTAGTCAAACACACCTGTGGCGTTGTTGCCTCCTGTTTTTGGGTCGGTCGCACGCACGATAAGGTTGCCCGCTGCGGCTGCTGCGTTGAAGTAATTCACGCCTTCGCTTAGGTTTGTGTCAAGGTCGCCTGTGCCTGTTACGGTGATTCTTGTAACACCACTATTTGCGATGTCGACATAGTTTCTGCCGCTCACGGCGAGGTTTAGCATCTGAATCCCTGACAAGACAGAGCCATCGGCGTTGCCAATGTAGCTACCAGAGCCGATTCCAAACTGCACGGTGTGGTTGTTGCGCCCTGTATCATCAGACGCCGCACCGACATTCTTGAGGCTAAGGTTTAGGTTACCACCAGCGGGGCGGTTGTTGAAGGTGAGGCTTGTAACGCCCCCTGTTTGTGTGTTGCCACCTGCTGCGGGCATTGTGTTTGCAACGCCATCGAGCTCGATTAGGAGATATTCGTTATAGTCGATGTTTTGCAAGTTAATGCCGTTGCTGCCCTTGATGCTGTATGTGTAGACATCTTTGATGCCAAGTGCGTTGAAGCTGATGTTCTCGTTGTGGGTTGTGTTGGTGAGCACAATCTTTTCAACGCCCTTGATTCCCGCATTGACGGTGTTGAAGCCCTCGAAGCTATTGCCCATGTCAACATAGAGTGTGTCATAGCCTGCGCCAGCGTCAATGTTGGTTGTGGCTTGCAAGGTAGGAGCACCAGCCGCGCCAGCTTGAGGAATGCTCGCATGGATTGTATCATCTGCCGCTGTTGTGGTGATGTAGCCTTCGGGTGCATTGTCGGGCGCTGTTGGAAGCGCGCTTGTTTGGTTGGGGCTGCTTAGCGTGATGTCGTTACCGCCAGAGGTTGTCGCAGGGTAGCGCAAAGCCAAGCCCTCGATTTTGGCAAGGTTGTTTTCAACGGCGCTCTTGTAGTTGTTTGCGGTGATGCTTTCAAGCCCGCCAGCACCATCAAATGTGAGGTTTGCTGCGCCTGCGTCTCCGCCCACACGTGTTGCTGCTTGGTTGGAGATGGCTACTTTGCCGCCAAAGACATCAGCACCAGCACGAGCAAGAGCGCTATGCGCTGCCCATTGCGATTCGTTCATGTATGCGGGGCGTTGCATTGCGCCATCAGTACTCCATGCATTGACGCTAGAAAGGAATCGAAGCACTGTATCGCCGCGGCTCCAAGGTTGTTGGCTCGCTGTTTGTTCGTGGATTCCTGTGGTTTCGTTGAACACCTTGCCTTCGGCTTGGTTGGTCCAATAGGTGATTCCATCGAGGTCATCGCTTGGGTTTTTGCCGAGTGCGTTTTTGTAGAGGCGCTCGATGAATGCGCGTCCAGTCTCGGTTACCCCGCCATTATCAGCGATGATGTTGTTCACAAGTTGTGCATTGTATGCCTGCCCTGCGTATTTTTGGGCAGTTGTTGCGTCAATCGCGCGATTGTAGAGTGCAACAAAGAGTTGTGAAACTTGATTTGCTGTTGCCATTGTGGCTCCTTATATGAGATTTTAGGTTACATTGTGCTGCTGTGGAACATGCACGAACATTGAAGAGGAATGACAGAAATGGTGAGTATGATTCTTGGGCAGTGTTGGGTGCAGCTGTGATGTGCGTCATTGCTACCATGACAACGGAGGTGCGACTTTAGTCGCACATATCACATGGGAATCACACATCAAAAGTGCGCTCGATTCCGCACCTCCAAAATATTCTGATTCCGCATGTGTCCGACATTGCCATGACGACACAAATGGGCACTACAATTGCAAACAACAAAGTCAAATGCCCGTTTCCACAAACAGACATCTGAAAGAAACATTCAAACCGCCGTTGTTTGAGAATCTCAAACAAGCTAAGGAATGCAATGATTCAAGGAGGAAACTTGAACCAACTTGCTAGAATGCCCTAGCACACAATCTTTGGGCAAAGATTCTGTGCTAAAGCCTATATTTGGAATCGCAAAAGCTTTGCTTTTGCTCTCGCTTGGGCAAGTGAATTGCCCAAGCTCGCTAAAGTGATGTGCCACCGCCAGCTAACGCTGTCTTGTGGCACTGCCCTACGCGG
>CAMXAV010000171.1 GCA_947179285.1 uncultured Helicobacter sp. | reverse complement strand
GGGGGATAAGGGGGCTGCTTCGCAATTAAGCCCCCTGTCCCCCTTAACAAAAAAGTTTCAAAGATTCTTTGTCGCGGCAAGTGCGGCAAAAGCCGCGCGCTAACTCACCCTCGCGACAATCCCCCCTTCGAGCGCGTCAAACACGACACGGCTGCCCTCTTTGATATGCCCTTCCAAAATGAGCTCGGCGAGCTTGTCCTCGACCTCCTCATAGAGCGCACGGCGAAGCGGGCGAGCGCCATACACAGGGTCGAATCCAACCTTTGCTATCGCGTCTTTCGCCGCGTCTGTGAGCGTGAGCTCGATTCCGCGCTCGCGCACTTTTTGTTCGATATGCACAAACAAAATCCCCACAATCGCGCGAATCTGCTCGATTCCAAGCGGGTTGAAGATGATTTTGTCATCGAGGCGGTTCAAGAACTCTGGCTTAAACACATGCCGCAGCTCCGCGTCCACAGCCTTTTGCAGCTGCTCTTTATCGCTGATTTCCATAATCTTGTCGCTCGCGATGTTGCTTGTCAAGATGATAATCGTATTGCGAAAATCCACGACAACGCCCTTGTTGTCGGTTAGCCGCCCATCATCGAGCACTTGCAACAACATATTAAACACATCGGGGTGCGCCTTTTCAACCTCATCAAACAGCACAACGCTATACGGCTTGCGGCGCACAGCCTCTGTGAGCTGCCCGCCTTCCTCGTAGCCCACATAGCCCGGAGGCGCGCCAACGAGGCGGCTTGCGGCATGTTTTTCCATATACTCGCTCATATCGATGCGAATCAGATTCTTCTCGCTATCAAACAAGAATCGCGCAAGGCTCTTCGCGCTCTCGGTCTTGCCCACGCCCGTTGGTCCCAAAAACAAAAAGCTGCCAATCGGGCGATTGGGCTCGCTTAGCCCCGCCTTGTTGCGCTTAATCGCCTTGGCTATCGCGCATAGCGCCTCGTCTTGCCCCACAACGGTTTGGCGCAACTCGTTTTCGATTCCAAGTATCCGCTCGCGCTCGCTTTGGAGCATTTTGCGCACGGGAATCTGCGTCCAACGCGACAACACAGCGGCAATCGATTCCGAGCTCACCGCGTTTTTGAGCAACGTACCGCTTTCTTGCATTCTCTCCCATTGCGAGTTTAGCGCCTCTTCTTGCATTTTCAGCTCGGGAATCTTGCCATAATCAATCTCGGCGGCTTTGTTGAAATCGCTATTGCGCTTGGCGAGCTCCGATTCCTTGCCGAGCGCGTCAATGTCGGCTTTAATCTTGGCGATTTGGTTGAACACATTCTTTTCGCCCTCAAACTGCGTCTCGAGCTTGCGTTTCGCCTCGTTCTTGTTCGCAATCTCGCGTTCAATCTCATCGAGGCGCTCTTTGTTTTTGTCGTTTTTTTCCATATTCAGCGCCTCTTTTTCGACCTGCAAAGTCGCAATCTCGCGCTTGGCTTTGGCAAGCTCGCTTGGCTCGGATTCAATCTGCATTTTGAGCTCGGCTGCGGCTTCGTCTATCAGGTCAATCGCCTTGTCGGGCAGGAATCTATCGGTGATGTAGCGGTGCGAGAGCTTGGCGGCGGCGACAAGCGCGGAATCGGTAATCGTTACATTATGGTGCGCCTCGAGCCGCTCTTTGAGCCCACGCAGAATCTGCAAGGCTTCGTTCACGCTTGGCTCGTTTAGCGCCACAGGCTGGAATCGCCGCTGCAAAGCCGCGTCTTTCTCGAAATATTTGCGGTATTCCTTGAGCGTTGTCGCGCCGATTGTGTGCAGCTCGCCGCGCGCAAGGGCGGGCTTTAGGATATTCGCCGCGTCCATGCTGCCCTCGCTCGCGCCCGCGCCCACAATTGTGTGAATCTCGTCAATGAACAGAATCACATTGCCCGCCTGCTTGACTTCTTCGATAACCTTCTTGAGCCTATCCTCGAACTCGCCGCGATATTTCGCGCCCGCAATCAGCGCGCTCATATCGAGCGAAATCACCTTTTTGTGTTGCAACGACAGCGGGACTTCTTTATTCACAATGCGTTGCGCGAGCCCCTCGACAGCCGCCGTTTTGCCCACGCCCGGCTCGCCAAGCAGAATCGGGTTGTTCTTCGTCTTGCGAATGAGAATCTGCATCATGTGTGCAATCTCTTCATCGCGCCCAATCACGGGGTCGAGCGCGTTTTCGAGCGCTTTTTGCGTGAGGTCGATGCCGTATTTCGCGAGCGCGTCCAGATTCGCATCGCCTGTGGGCGTCTCAATCTTTGCGCCGCCGCGCAGGCTTTGCAGGGTTTTGCCAAGCTCCATGAGGTCGACAGAATCGCCGAAAATAGCGACAAATACGGGATTCTTGGATTCGATGAGTGAAAGCAGCAACATATCGATGGCGATGAACTTGTCGCCATTTTGCACCGAGAGCGCGTCTGCGGCGAGGAAGGCATCGGTGAGCTCCTTGCCGATTCGCATGTTGTCTTTGTTTGTGTTGCTGACTTTTGGGTTTTTTTCGACAAGCGATTTTGCCACGAGCTCAAGCGGCGCTTTGTCGACATTGCAGCGGCTTAGCGCGACATTCAGAATCGATTGAGAATCGGCGAGCAGCGCCCACAAAATATGGGCGATTCCGATTTCTGGGTTTTGCGCATGCAGCGCGAGCGCAGCGGCTTGGTCGAGGCTTTCGCGAAGATTATGGGTGAGTTTTTCGTTTAAATTCATTGGTTCTCCTTTAAAGTTTATAGACATCGCATTATATAATATGAGCCTATAAATGTCAAGTTTTTTTAGTGTTATTTTGTGTTATTGGGAGATGTTGTGCTTTGTTTGGTATGACAAAAGATTCCAAGTGTCATTGCGAGCGCTTGCGAAGCAATCAAACGTGTTTGAACGCTCACTCGGGATTCGTTGCATGTTGATTGCCGTGCTCGCGCCGCTCGCTCGCAATGACACTATGGAATCTTGTCATGTTGAGCGAAGCGAAACATCTCTATTTGCCATTGCTCACCGATTCCAAACTCCCAGCCACAGCGCGCAACGTCTCCATACGTGCCGTAGGCGATTATGGAGACGC
>CAMXAV010000170.1 GCA_947179285.1 uncultured Helicobacter sp. | reverse complement strand
CGCTTTGCGGCGCGCGATTCTCGCCGTTGCAGCTCTGCGCCACGCTCGCCGAAGATTGGCACAAAAACGAGAACCGCACCGAGTGGCGCTCGTGCGCGTTGTGGGCAGAGGGCGGGCGGCTCTATGCCACGCTTGGCAATCGGGGCAGAATCCATTCCGCCGCCATCAATCATCTTTGCGGGCATAGCGGCTTTGTGCGCATCGATGAACAAACGACAATCTTGCAGAAAGATTCGATTGTTACAGCCCTGATTCCCGCATTTTCAAAGATAGGTAGGCAAGCAAATGAAGATTAAAGTTGAATTTCTAGGACCGCTGGCGCGCGAGCCGTGGCATGTGAATGTGGACAATCTCAAAGAATTGCGGTATGTGTTGCGGCGCGATGATGAGCTGCTCTCGTGGCTCGATGAATGCGCGATTGTCATCAATGACGAAGTCATTACGAGCCTCGATTATCCGCTTGTCGAGGGCGATGTCGTGATGCTCTTGCCGCCTGTGTGTGGAGGGTAGAATGCTTGAGGGAATCAAACTTGGCGCAAACGATATTGTGCTGCTCGAGGCGAGCGCGAGCGAACTCTTGGTGATGGACGGCAATCTGCCGCTAAAGACGCTCTATGCGCGTTACAATCGCCTTGCAAAGGCGCACAACAAGGGCGCTGTTACGCATTTCACAGGCTTTGTGCGCCAAGAAGGCGCGATGAGCAAGACCGATGGCTTGGTGTTCGAGCTCTACGAGCCGCTGCTTGTGCAATGGTTTGCGGCGCACAAAGAACGGCTTGAGGGCATGGGCGTGTTTGTGTGCATGGCGCATTCGCGCGGCTTTGTGCCTGTGGGCAAAAGCAGCTTTAGCGTGTGCCTCATCTCAAAGCAGCGCGCGAGCGTGCTCGGCGAGCTCGCAAACTTTGTCGAGGATTTCAAGCAAAACGCGCCGATTTGGAAATACGATTCCATTGCGGGCGAACATGTCTTTGAACGCAAGCGCGCAAAGCCCCTGCACGGAAGCGGGCTCTTTGGCGACAAAGCGCCGAGCGCCAAACCCGATGATGAATCGGCGGAGGGATAATGCGCAATCTCGTCTATGGCTTTAGCGGCAAGAGTAATAGCGGCAAAACCACGCTCATTGCGCGGCTTGTGCGCGCCGTTGGTGGGCGCGTTGTGGTGTTTAAGCACGACCCAAAGGGCAAGGCGCAAATCGATTGCGAGGGCAAGGATAGCGACATCTTCTTTCGCGCAGGCGCAGATGTCGCGCTGCTCTCGCCCAAAGAGACGACCTTGCGCCTGCATGGGCAGCACGACTTCGCGCGCGTGCTTGAGGCCGTTGGCGAATGCGAATATCTCTTTGTCGAGGGGCTCAAGCATTTGCCCATTCCCAAGCTCGCCGTGATGCGCGGGCAGCTTGAGCCCGACTATCTCGGCTTTGTCGATGCGATTGCTGTCGATAACGACATCGATTGTCGCGGTGTCGGTGTCGCCGTTTTGCCGCTCGACAATCTCGATGCGATTCTCGCGCATATCGACACGCATGCGCTCTGCAAGGAATCGCTTTTGCGTAGGCTAAGGGAGGCAGAATGCTAAAGATTGGGATTTTGACATTGTCAGATAGGGCAAGCAAGGGAGAATACGAGGATATTTCGGGACCAGCAATCGAATCGGCATTGCGTGAATTTATTGCAAATGATGTGCAATTTGTCTATCGCCTCTGTGTCGATGAGATTCCGCACATCACCGAAAATCTCTGCGAGCTTTGCGACACGCATGGCTGCTGCTTGGTCGTTACGACAGGGGGCACGGGACCAGCGCCGCGCGATGTAACGCCCGAAGCAATGGAACAGGTTTGCCACAAAATGTTGCCCGGCTTTGGCGAGCTCATGCGCAACGTGAGCCTGCGCTCCGTGCCAACGGCGATTCTCTCGCGCCAAAGCGCCGGCGTGCGCGGCAAGAGCCTGATTGTGAATCTGCCCGGCAAGCCCGCCGCGATTCGCGAGTGCCTCACGGCGATTTTCCCCGCGATTCCGTATTGTGTCGATTTGATTGGCGGCGATTATATCGTGGCAAACGACAACGTGATTCGCGCGTTTCGCCCCGCGCAAAAAGCGGCGCAAAAGCTGCAGCCGCCCCAAGACGCGCCTGCGCCGTGCGCGTTGAGCCATTTGGATTCAAAGCAGAATCCGCACATGGTCGATGTGGGCGACAAAGACACGACAGAGCGTGTCGCGCGCGCATGTGGCAAGATTAGCGTCAATCGCGAGGCTTTCGCGAGCGTGCAAAACGCAACGAACAAGAAGGGTCCCGTGCTGCAAACGGCGATTATTGCCGCAATCATGGGCGCAAAGAAGACGAGCGAGCTGATTCCGCTTTGCCACCCGCTTGCGCCCAGCGCGATTGCGTGCGAGATTGAGGAGCTGCCCGAAGAATCCGCGTTTGTGCTGCATGTGAGCGTGCGGATTGCGAGCAAAACGGGCGTGGAAATGGAGGCGCTCACGGGCGTGAGCATTGGCTTGCTCACGATGTATGACATGCTGAAGGCGCTTGATAAGCGCATGGTGATTGGCGAGATTCGCCTGCTGCACAAAAGCGGCGGCAAGAGCGGGCAATTTGACGCATAGGAACGACAATGGGTTTTATGGAGATTCTGCTGATTGCTGCCGTTGCCATCATCGCGCTTGGTCCCGAGAAGCTGCCGCAGGCGATGATTGACGCCGCAAAATTCATTCGCGCGTTCAAAAAGACAATCGATGACGCGAAGCAAAGCATTACGAAAGAAATGCAGCTGCACGAGCTCAAAGACGGGGTGCTGTCGCTCAAAAACGAAGTGAATGTCGTGAGTGAGAACATCAGGGAGGTTACGCAAATCAACCTCGACAAGCTCGCCGATTTGGAGCTTGACGATGACGTCGGCAACAAAGACGCGACAACTGCTGACGCAAAGCCCCAAGCGCAGCAGCCCCAAACACCGCCCCAAAGCCCCAGCGAGAAGCCCAAAGCCCTGATTGCGCCTATCGTCAAGGCGCAGCAGGTTGCGGTAGGGGACGCGCCGCAG
>CAMXAV010000169.1 GCA_947179285.1 uncultured Helicobacter sp. | reverse complement strand
TGCGAGCTTGGCGCGTTTGCCGCCCTCGTATTTGAAGGGTGTGGTTACCACGCCCACAGTCAGCGCGCCGACAGCCTTTGCGGCTTTGGCGATGATGGGCGCAGCGCCCGTGCCCGTGCCGCCGCCCATTCCTGCCGAGACAAAGACCAAATCTGTGCCTTGCAAGAGTGAGACGATGTCTTCGTAGCTCTCGTTTGCGGCAGCCTCGCCCACCTCGGGCTTCATTCCTGCGCCAAGCCCTTTGGTGATATTGTTGCCGAGCTGAATTTTGGTTGGAGCGGGCGATTTCATGAGCGCTTGCGCATCGGTGTTTGCCACGATGAGCTCGATTCTTTGGTCAATATCTGTCTGCATGAGATAATTGACCATGTTGCTGCCCCCGCCCCCAACACCGATGACCTTGATTTTTGCAATTTCAGCCGACAACTCGGCTGCTACCTCTTCTCTAATTTGCACTTCCATTACGAATCCCTTTTTATAATGTGCATTCTAAAACAACTGCGTCAACCACTGCCAAAAGCGTTGCCATAGATTCTGTTTTGGCTTCTGCACCACAGCCTTTGTCTTGCGCGCACCCACCTTGCCTGTTGCCTCTTGTTCAGGCTTGTTGTTGGGGTCAAGGTCTGCGATGTCTTGAACTGGATTTGGTATAGTACCATCTTCATTATTAAATTTCGCCATTTTCACCAAAAGTTGCTTCTCTGACGCGTATTCATAGTTCGTGAAATGCCCCGAACCATAGAGAATGAGCCCCACGACGGTGGCAAAGCTCGAATCGCGTTGGGATTCAAAAAAGCCGCTGATGGGGTGAGGATTGGCGATACGCACGGGCATGTTGGCAAAAACGGCGCTCGCGAGCTCGCGAATGCCATCGAGCTTGACCATACCGCCCGTCAGCACAACGCCCGCGCCAAGCCGCTCTTTGAGCCCGCTTTTTTCGAGGAACTTGGCGAGGAACATGAGCGTTTCTTCGGTGCGTGCATGAATGATGTTATACACGACTTCGGTTTTGGCGGTTGTGGTTGTGCCTTCGTCCCCGCTTGTGGGCATTTCGATGATTCCATCGGCGATTTGCTCATGGCGCAACGAGCCATGCTTGAGCTTGATTTCTTCGGCGGCGGCGAGCGTTGTGCCAAGAATCATCGACAAATCGTTCGTGATGTTTTGCGAGCCCACAGGAAGGCAATCGTTGTATTGAATCGAGTTGCCAAGATGAATCACCAAATTGCATGTGCTGCCGCCCATGTCGATACACGCAACGCCTTGTTCTTTCTCATCATCTTGCAAAACGGCAATGGCAGACGCATAGCCAGAAAGAACGATGTTGGCGACCTCGACACCAGCCATTTTTACGGCTTTGCGAAGGTTGTTGAGGCTGCCTTTTTGGGCGCAGATGATATGCACAAACACCTCGAGCCTCTGCCCAACCATTCCCATAGGGTCGTCTATGAGGTCTTGATTGTCGACTTTGAATTTGTAGGGGAGGGCATGGAGCACATCAAAATCGGGCTGAATCGTGGCGTTATAGAGCGCGGTTTGCATGGCGCGGTTGATTTCTTTGATGCCAATCTCGCCGTTGTTGTTGTTGATGATTCCAATGCTGTTGTAGCTTTTGATGTAGCTATTAGAACCAGAGGCAGAGCCAGAAATAGAGACAATGGCTTTGTTGCAATTCACGCCAGCAACGCGCTTTGCGTCATTAATCGCGGCGCGAATCGCTCGGCTTGCGAGCTCGATATTGACGATTGCGCCCTTTTTGATTCCTTGCGATTTGTGTTGCCCAGCACCAATCACATGGGGAATCTCATCTCTAATCTCTGCGATGATTGCATTGATGGTCGAAGAGCCGATGTCGATACCGAGAATGGTTTGATTCAATTCTGTCATTACCTATTTCCTAACTCTGCGTCTGCTCGGATAACGATATAACGTTTTTGCAAATAGTTCATAAAAGCGCTTTCGATGATTCTGTCTTTGAGCTGCACGACATTGTTTTCAAGAAAATCCTTGTTGGCTGCGAGATTCTCAAAGGCAAAGAGTTCTTGGGCGCTAATCCGATACAAAATGGCTTTCTGTGCGAGTATCATATAATCTTTAGCCTTTGTTTTGGCAAAAAGTTGTTCCAAAAATGCCGCCGCGTCTTCTGCGCCAAGCATCGAGAGTTTGCCAATGTCGTCTCGCGCGACAAAGCCGATGTCTGCACCCACGAAGTTTTCGATGCGCGAATCGGCGTTTTGGCGCAAGAGGTTTTCATGTTTTTGGCGCAACAAATCGCTAGCGGCTTGTTCTTTGGCGCTTTCAAAGTCGAGCGCCTTTGATTGCTCGATGTTTTGCAGCTTGAGCGTAACAAAGCCAGATTCTGTGAGGATTGGCTTGAGCGCCTCTGCTGCCTTGAGCTCGAGCAAAGAAGAAAGCAGCTCCTGCCCAAACTTTTGGGCGATTTGCTCGGAACTAAGCGTGATATGCTCGCCCGTGTAGCTTTCGGATTGTTTTTTATATTCAATATAGCGGCGCAAGGCTTGTTTCTCGGCTTCGGATTTTTGATAATCCTCGCGGATTTGGGCTTTTGCCTCGCCAAAGGTTTTGACGTTTTGGTAGTTTGTGATAAATTTTTCGTAATATTCTTGCAGCTCGGAATCGCTTGCGTCAATGTCTTTTGGCGCGAATGTGTCGAAAACAAAAGAATAGCGTACAGCGCCTTTGTAGCTTTGTTTGTTTTGTTCCCAATATTGCCTAATCTCGGATTCTTCGAGCGTGATGGGCTCTTTTTTGGGCTCGAGAATCTCGATAGACAAGCGGTCTTTCATATACAGCGCGGCAGCCACAGATTCCTTTTCGAGCCGCGTGGGCGCGATTTGCAGCACATTGTCGAGCTCTTTAAGCAGCAAAGATTTACGAATCGCGTTTTCATAGTCTTTGGGCAAAAGGTTGTTCTGCGCGAGAATCTCGCGGTAGAGTTTTTGGCTGAAAGCGCCTTTTTCGTAGAATTGCGTCTCTTTGGCGATTTCTGCCGCGACTTTTTCATCGCTCACCAAAAGCCCCAAATCATGC
>CAMXAV010000168.1 GCA_947179285.1 uncultured Helicobacter sp. | reverse complement strand
GAATGGGACACGCCCGCAAACGCAAACGAAGTGCTAGAGGCGCTTGGCAAAAACCCAAAAATCGATGCCGTTTTTTTGCAGGCATGCGAGAGCGCGGGCGGGCTGCGCCACCCGTTTGAAGAAATCGCAAGCGGTATCAAAGAATATAATCCCGACATCTTTGTCGTTGTCGATTGTATCACGGCGCTTGGTGTCGAGTTCATCGACACGCACAATATTGACGCGGTGATTGGCGGAAGCCAAAAGGCGTTTATGCTGCCGCCCGGGCTTAGCATCATCGGCTTGTCCGAAATGGCTGTGCGGCACATCGAGCAAAGCAATGTGGGGTATTATTTCAACCTCGCAAACGAGCTCAAGAATCAGCGCAAAAACACAACCGCCTATACGCCCGCCACAACGCTCATCATCGGGCTTGCGGAGTATTTTCAAAAAGTCCTCATCGATGGATTCTACAATGTCTATCACGCGACTAAGGCGCGTGCGCTCGGGACGCAAAAAGCCATGCAAACGCTCGGGCTACAAATCTACCCAAAAGTGCCTGCGCTCGCGATGACGACAATCGCGCATGAACAAGCAGACACCTTGCGCAAAACGCTCAAAAACGATTTTGGCGTGAATGTTGCGGGCGGGCAAGACCACCTGAAGGGCAAGATTTTCCGCATCAACCAAATGGGGCTTCTGCCCGTGCATGAATGCGCGTGGGTTGCAAACGCTATCGAGCTTGCGCTCGAAAAGTTGCAATTGCGCAAGTTCGATGGCAGCGCCAACACAACGTTTTTGCGAACCTATTATGCCGAGATAAACAAGCAAGCGCCCGGCAGCCACCCAAAGCAATAACATGAAAATCCTCGTTACGGGAACGGCGGGCTTCATCGGCTCTTTTGTCGCCCAAAAGCTGCTTGAACGCGGCGATTCTGTCGTGGGGCTCGATAGCATTAACAATTATTATGACGTGCAACTCAAGTTTGCGCGGCTGCAAAAGGCGGGGATTGCGCGCGATTCTATCGCATATAACAAGCTCGTCACGAGCACGCTCGATTCGCGCTATCGCTTCGTGCAGCTCAAGCTTGAGGACAAAGAATCTCTACGCTCCTTGTTTGCAGAAGAACGTTTCGATTGTGTTTGCAACCTCGCCGCGCAAGCGGGCGTGCGCTATTCGCTGACCAACCCAGACGCGTATATCCAAAGCAACATCGTTGGCTTTATGAATCTCCTCGAGCTCTGCCGCGATTCCAAAATCGCACATCTCGTGTATGCCTCGAGCTCGTCTGTCTATGGGCTGAATCAAGAAATGCCCTTTAGCACACACTTTGGCACAAACCACCCGATAAGCCTCTATGCGGCGAGCAAAAAGAGCAACGAGCTCATGGCGCACACCTACTCGCACTTGTTTGGCTTGCCCACAACGGGGCTGCGGTTTTTCACCGTCTATGGTCCTTGGGGGCGCCCTGATATGGCGCTGTTTTTGTTCACCAAAGCCATTCTCGAAAACAAGCCCATCGACATCTTCAACAATGGCGATATGATTCGCGACTTTACCTATATTGACGACATTGTCGAAGGTGTTGTGCGCGTCATCGACCACCCGCCGCACAAAAACCCCGATTGGGACGCAATGATAGCCGACCCAAGCACCTCCTCTGCGCCCTACAAAATCTACAACATCGGCAATAGCAGCCCCGTCAAGCTGATGGACTTCATCACAGAGATTGAAAAAAACATCGGCAGAGAGGCAATCAAAAACTTCCTGCCGCTCCAAGAAGGCGATGTCCCCGCGACCTATGCTTCGGTTACCGACCTGCAACGCGATTTGGGCTACCACCCCAGCACGCCCATAAGCGTTGGCGTGGCAAATTTCGTGCGGTGGTATCGGAGATATTATGATGTCTAGCTAAAGCTTGAAACTTAAGTCAAAATGTCCGATAATAACAGCAGAGGAGGGAATAATCATGACACTAGAACAAATCGAACGCGATGTGAGCGAAGCAATCGAAAAAGTATTTGGCAACGATGATAGGTTGAATGGAATGGGCGAAGAGGACAATCATTGTGATGAAAAAATAAATGACTATTTTCACCGCTTATCACAGAACGACCCAGAGGCGCTTGCGGAACAAAAAGAGATGATAGAACGTTCGAAAAAAGAGGATTTTTCATGGCTTTGAGTGAGCAAGTCAGAAAAAGGCTGTATGACGACATAAAGAAAGCGAAATCTAAAGCAATTAGAATGATTTCTGAATTTTCTGACATACTCAATGGACACGGAATAGACCTCTTGGACTATCACAAAGACCATGCAGGCGCTCTTGAAGAGATGTTGCAATTCTATGCTGATTTTCTGACCATAAACAATCAAAATTTCACAAGCTTTGATTTTTATAAAGTCATCTCGTGGTATTCGATTCTGCTCGCCAGCAAGTTATGCGAATCCAACAAGGAAGTTTGGAAACCTGTGATTGCATTGGCGATCTGGAGAATGCTTGATGTTACAGAAAAGAAATGCGGCAAAAAAATTTCAAAAATCGAAGAGAAAAAAATTGTGAGAATGGTGATTTTAGAAATTGACACCAAAAAACAAGTCTTGAACGACCGCAAAAATAGCGATTTTGGCATTGGCAAGAATGGACTTTATATGCTCATGCGTATGCTCACTGTTACCCAAGATTGCGATGTCATAGCCTCCAAAACACCATCACACAAACAATAATCCGCACTCCCCCAAAGGATACGAATGACCACACCCAAATCACTGCATGACCAAAACATCAAAGGGGCGCAATATCTGCTCGCCAAAGACTACCAAAACGCCGCAAACATGTTTAGCGGCGTCTTGAAAGTCGCCCCCGACAACATGGAGGCAAACGCAGGTGTTGCCGCGCTGCTGTACGAAACGGGCAACACGCGCGCAGCTTATGGATATGCCCAAAAAGCACTGAAAAACGGCTCTAATAATGTCCCGCTATTACACTTGGTCGTCCAAATCGCCCTCCGCCTCGGCGACTTCACCTCCGCCAAGCAATACGCCAAACGCGCATACAAGCTTGCGCCTAAAGCTGCTGATGGAATCA